>JBOFWE010000241.1:0-10732 GCA_051653465.1 Selenomonadaceae bacterium
CCAAAAGCATGGGCTATGAATTTCATCTGGGAGATACGCTGGCCAAAGGTTGTAAAACCTGTCAGGTATCATTTTTTAAGCCAGGTAAATAAGGGAATAAATGGCTTGTATTAGATAAATCTACTTTAATAAAACAAAACGGTATATCTTATTTTGTATAAGATATACCGTTGTTATATTAAACATAGTTTTTGTAAAATAGTAAACAGCTGCTTAATGATGTATATCCACGATGGATCTTGTGTGATGTTATTCCCCCGAAGATCAGGTGGAACTAAAAAAGAATTTGACGGGAATCAGAGACAAAATTTTAGATCATAATATCTATGTCAATGAAGGGAAAGAGCGCTTTTTCTTCACGATAGGGATGAGGTAGTTTATTCTTATGGCAGCACAAGGCTTTTTGTAATTTATGCCGAAAGATTTCAGATTAAGTTATTAAGAAATGAACCCCTTTCAGGAAAATGATGAGAGCTTGTTGATAAATATTTGATACGATATAGTGAAACTGAGTTTTTAGGGTAAAGACTTTAGCCAAGAAACTTACCACAGAAGAACAAGAATCCTATACGCGGATGCAGGGAAAAGCGGAAAGAAGAATAAATGAATTGAACCGGGCAAAAGACGATCCATAAGAGGGGAAATTTTCATATATTATAATTATGAATATAATTAGTTTTGTAAATATATATTAGGTAAAAAAACAGGGCCAGCAGCTGTACACCGCTGGCCCTGTTTTTGCTGAAATCATATAAGTTTTTGTATGCTTTTGTGGGTTAAATTGGTGGAGACGAAGAGGATTGAACTCTCGACCCCCAGATTGCGAACCTGGTGCTCTCCCAGCTGAGCTACGTCCCCGGATAAATTGGAATATACATCCAGTTTACGCCTGTTTAGGGGATTTTTCAATAGGCAACCGGGTTTTTTTGTAGGAAATTTTGTGTCGGAAAAACAGAAACGGAACAGCGGCGAGGGAAGTAGCCGCTGTTCCGTTTGTTATTGTATGGTATTAGAGTTGTAGGTTGGGTTTTTATTATAGCGCTGGGTATAAGCCAAAGGCTTATTCGGCTGCGTCGCCGCCTTTTTTCTTGACAGTTGTCGAGCCGCTGGCGATATCTGTGCCAGTATGGTACGGGCTGTTTACATTAACTGTCGGAGCTGGAACCTGGATGCCACGGGACTGAAGAACTTCGCGGCCGAGCCATGGTTTGTCGGAGATAAAGCCGTCTACACCCATGTCGATCAGCATGTTCATGCTTGTTTTGCTGTTAACAGTCCACGGAACAACTTTCATGCCGAGTGTATGTGCTTCAGCAACGAGTTCATTGGAGAGTTCTTCCCAGTACGGGGAGACGATGTCAGCGCCAATTGCATGAGCGGCCTGTACATAATCGCCTTTGAAGTCATCGATGTCAAGGCCGGCCATCCAAGGAGACGGTCCTTTTTCATACGGCTGACGGCACTGGCTGTCACGGCCCCAGGAAGGCTGTTCACAAGTCAGGGCTACCGTTGTGATGTTCGGATCGAGCTTTTTCATTTCCTTGAGGGTACGCCAGTCGAAGGACTGCAGCATTACGCGGTTTTCCATATGATATTTTTTGACGATATTATAGAATTTTTTGACGAATACTGCCGGATCCGGATTGTTTTTGGATTCCGGGAAATTTTTGTCGGCATAGATTTTTGTTTCAATATTGAACATAACATCTTTGTTGCCATAGGAGTTAGCGAGTTCAAAAACTTCCTCTAATGTAGCCATTTTTGTTCCCGGAACAGCAATCTGGGTTTTGCCGTGACCTTCGTAATAGTCGCCGGCTTCCGGATTCATCGTGCCGATATCATACTGTTTTACTTGTTCCAGTGTCATCGTGCGGATATCAAGGCTTGGATCGTTTGCTTTGACATATTTTCCGTCCGGTCCTTTGGATATATTATGGTTCATGATTGGATTGTGGCTCATGACAATATGGCCGTCTTTTGTCATCTGCATGTCCATTTCGAGGGTTGTTACACCAGTTTCCATGCCGAAGGCATAGGAGATCAACGTGTTTTCCGGACGGGCATCGCGGCCGCCGCGGTGAGCTTCAAGGTCAAATCCCTGTGGGATAGCCTTTGCTTGAACTGTAGGGAGATCTGTAAGACCGAAACCGGATGAGAGCAGGGCAGCAGCAATGCTGGCAGCCAGGAGGTTCTTTGTCAGTTTTTTCTTGCTTAACATGAATTCATTCTCCTTTTGTTATAAATTAACTTACTGAAAGAATTATAACATTATAGTGAAAATTCCCATATCGGAAAAACCTATATTTTTTGTAAGATTTTAATATATGCCTACTGTAGGACAATATCCTACAAAAAATCAGATTATATCCGCTATTTTTATTTTTTTAAAATGGGATAATGTATACAAGGACTCATTATGAAAACGGCAGAACAGCCCTGCCCGGTGGCGGTGGAAGATTCTGACGAAAAGGAAAATAAGAAAAGGGGTAAGAAAATGTTAGGAGCTATTTGGAATTTCTTCAAAACCGGCGCAAACATTGCACCGATCACAGATCCAAATGAAATCAAAACAAAGTTTAACAAAATGCGGTGGCAGGTATTCGGTTCAATCACAATTGGATATGGTTTATTCTATGTACTGCGCCTCAACTTCTCGGTAATCAAAAAACAGTTGCTTTCGCAGGGGGTTCTCGATGCACAGCAGCTCGGTATTATGGGTTCCGCCTTGTTTATCACGTATGGTCTTGGTAAATTTACGAACAGTTTTTTAGCGGACAGATTTAATAATAAACGCTTCTTTGCGTTTGGTTTGTTTATGTCTTCGATCGCCAGTGTGGCCATGGGTTTTTGCAACTCATTTACGCCGCTTGTGGTGCTCTGGGGTATAAACGGTTGGTTCCAGTCCTTTGGTGCTGGTCCTTGTATCGTAGCACTGAACCAGTGGTTTACGAATAAGGAACGCGGTACGTATTATGGTATCTGGTTTACAAGCCATAACCTTGGTGCTGCTTTCACTTATGTTGTTACGGCCGTTCTTGTAACGTCTTACAGCTGGCAGATGGGCTTTATCATCCCAGGTCTGTTCTGCTTAGTTGGCTCGGCAATTATCTTGTTATGCATGCATGATCGTCCGGAAACAAATGGTCTGCCAAATGTTGAAGTCCTCAAAGGCGGCGTGCAGCCAGAACAGATCAAAAGCGATAAAACCGTTGCTCAGTTGCAGTGGGAAGTTGTTAAAAATCCGGCAGTTTGGATCCTCGGTATGTCCAGCCTTTGCTGCTATATCACTCGTTATGCGATTGAAAGCTGGGGCATCATCTATTTGACAGCTGAAAAAGGTTATTCTACTGTTGGCGCCGGCAGTGTTCTTGGTGTTATGCAGATCGCCGGTATCTTTGGGGCTATGACTTGTGGTCTCGTATCGGATAAATTCTTTAATCATAAACGCAACAAACCAGCTTTGATTTATGGTATTTTATATGCTGTATCGGTTATGCTCTTCCTCTGGGCTCCGCCAAGCTTTGCGATGGACATGTTCAGCCTGTCCCTGTATGGCTGGGTAATGGGCGCACTTGTTTGCTACCTCGGTGGCTTGATGGCTGTTGATATTGTACCGAAACGTGCTACTGGCGCGGCTATGGGTATGATCGGTCTGCTCAGCTATGCTGGGGCAGCGATTCAGGAAACGGTCAGCGGGTATTTCATCAATGCTCATATGACAATTGTTGATGGACAGAAAATTTATGATTTCACTGCAGCCGGCAACTTCTGGGTTGGCGCAGCTGTTCTCTCCTGCATCCTGGCGCTGTTTGTCTGGAATGCAAAACCAAAAGAAATTGTATAAATAAATATAACGGCAGCCTTTGGCGGCCATTACGATCAAAAAAGCGGACAGCGATAAGCTGTCCGCTTTTTTGTGCAAGAAATTCGGTCCGGCAGTTTTTTAAGACAAAAACAGGGTTAATCAATAAGAAAAACGCTAAAATAAAGGCATAAGGATGCTTTTCTTAAGAGTTTTTGCTATAATGGTCCTAAACCGATTTTTCGGGTCCATAGGATATAGCAATACAGCGTGCTGAAAAAGCGCGGATGGAAGGAAGCTTTATGAGTATTTTACATAGGCAGGGGTATCTGTTGTTGACGGTGCTTTTGTGCGTGCTCAGTCTCACCGGCTGCAGCAAACCCAATGATTATATTGATTTTAATAAAAGCCAGGCCATGATTCAGGAAGACGAGGTGCCGGAAAAGGAACAGCGGCCATTGGTCATTGCGGTTGCGGCGGTCATATCTCCGCAAGAGACCATTGAATGTTATCGGCTGCTGGCGCAGCGGATTTCGGCCGTTACCGGGCATCCGGCCGTATTGATCCAACGCAAGACATATGCGGAGATCAATAAGCTTTTGTCAAATGGCGAGGCGGATATGGCATTTCTTTCTACAGGATCGTATGTTTCCTACCATGGGCTGTATGAGATTGAAATACTGGCCATGGCTGCCCTCGACGATGAGTTTTTATACCGTCCGTATATTATCGTGCATAAAGACAGCGATATCCATTCCTTTGAGGATCTGGCCGGCAAGACCTTTGCCTTTACGGATCCGCTTAGCTTTTCCGGGCATTTGATTATTGAGGATATGCTGTTTTCCCAGGGGACAAATTCGGAGCGTTATTTCAAGCGCTATTTCTATACCTATAATCATGATAAATCGATCTGGGCGGTAGCCAATCATGTGGCCGACGCGGCCAGCATCGACAGCCAGATTTACGACTATGCCAAGATTCAGACGCCAGAACTGACGGATAATATCAGGATTATTTCGGTGCTTGAATCAGCGCCGACCGGACCGGTAGTTGTGCGCAAGGACCTGCCGGCCGAGCAGATTGACCAGTTGCGCCAGATCTTTTTGGAAATGAATGAGGATCCGGAGAGTGCAAAGGCCATGAAAAAACTGATGATTGACCGTTTTATCACCCCTCAGCCGGAGCGTTATATCCCCTTAAAGAAAATCTATGATCGGACCAGTATATAATGATGAAAATTAACAAATTCAGTGAAAAGATGAATAGTCTTAGCCTGTATTATAAGATCAATGTGCTTGTCATCGGGATGATCATGCTTTCCGGACTGGTTATCGGCATCAGTATGCTGCAGGCAACCTCACATTTACTGGAAATACAGCTTGATAAGCGGGGGATTGATATTGGTAATTCCATAGCTTCCTTGAGCAGTAATGATATTTTATTGGAAGATTTTTTTGCTATTTCTGATCGCTTAAATAAGACCAAGAATAACAATGCCGAGGTGCGGTATATTCTTATTACGGATTCTTCGGGGCGAATTCTTGCCAGCACGTTTGGCAACAGCCTGCCACAGGGATTGGTCAGTGTGCGCCTGCCAGTGAATGAAGAGCCGGTTGTACAAGATGGCAATGAACTCTGGATTAAGCGTTTCAGCAGTAATGAGGGGGCTATCCGGGAGATTTTGTTCCCGATCGAGGAGGGGAATATAGGGTTTGTCCGGATTGGCTTGTCGGAGAAAATCATGCAAGGTCTGCTGGCAGAAAAAGTAAAGGAAATTTTACTGACGGTACTGTTTGTCAGCCTTCTGGCCGCTATCGGAGCAACCAGACTGTCCTACCTGCTGGTACAGCCGGTGCGGATCTTGCTGGCTGCTGCCCGTCAGATTCAGCAGGGCGATTACAATGTACGCATCAAAGTCCAGAATTCGGATGAAATCGGTAATCTGGCCCGGGCCTTTAATGCCATGGCCCATAGTTTGCGCAAGAAAAACCGTGAGAATTACCAGCTGCTGCAGGAGGTTCAGGCCAAGGAGGAAATGCGTGTTTCCTTGATTCGCAAGCTGTTTACCGTACAGGAAGATGAGCAGCGGCGCCTTTCCCGCGAGTTGCACGATGAGACCGGGCAGTGCATGGCCTCTTTGCTGGCCTATATCAAGGTGTTGCATACGAAGATGACAACCCAGGAACAGAAGGACTTATTGTCAGAAGCCCGGGCCGTTACGGTCAATGTCCTCGAAAGGATCCGTACGATGGCCGTTGAGCTGCGTCCGCCGGAACTCGATTATCTTGGGGTTGTAGCCGCCATGGAAAAATACATTATGAATTTCAGTGACCAGAATTCATTGGAGGTGGAGTTTACTCCGCCGCCGGAAAAACTGGTTATTTCAAACGATATTGCCGTATCTCTGTATCGCATTTTACAGGAAAGCCTGACAAATATTGTCATGCATGCCAAGGCAAAAAATGTCGAGGTTATTATTACCCTGGGTGATGGCTGCGTCCGCATGAGTATAAGTGATGACGGGCAGGGGATGAAGGAAAATGCCGTGCAGCTTGCCCGGGAAAATAACCGACTCGGCTTGTTTGGCATGCAGGAGCGGGCAGAGCTGCTGGGAGGAACGGTAGCGATTGAGTCTTTACCGGGCAGTGGGACCACTGTAACGGTTACATTACCAATAGGAAGTGATGAGAGTTGAAAAAAATGAGGATTATGCTGGCTGATGATCATGCTGTACTGCGGGCTGGATTGAAGCTGCTGCTCGACAATGAACCGGATTTTACCGTTGTCGGTGAGGCGGCAAATGGGCAGGAAGTTCTTGCCATTTTAGAACATACAGAAGCGGATGTGCTCGTGCTCGATCTTTCGATGCCGGTAATGAGCGGACTTGAGTGTTTGCGGGAGATTAAAAATCGTAAGCTCCCCATCAAAGTTTTGGTTTTGACGATGTACCAGGATGAGCAGTATATAAAAGAAGCGATGCAGCTTGGTGCGGGGGGGTATCTGGAGAAAAATTCGCTGGATACAGAGCTGTTTCAGGCACTGCGTACGGTGGCCAAGGGCGATCGTTACCTGCGGGAGCAGGATACGCAGGTCTTGCTGGACAAGTTGTTCAAGCATCCCGAAGAAATTATCGAAGATCAACCGGTTTTCCTCAGCAAGCGGGAGAAGGAAGTTCTTGAACTTTTAGTGCGGGGCTATTCTCTGGGCGTGATTGCCGATATGCTGTATCTGAGCATTAAGACGGTCAGTACATACAAGACACGCCTGATGATCAAGCTGAATTGCAGCCAGAAAAGCGAGTTGGTCGATTACGCATTAAAACATAAAATATTGTTTCCAAAACATAATGATTTATGATAGAATACATTTTGGATATTAATTTTAAAAATTAATATATAGGAAAGTATATATTAATTCTGAAAATTAATACATACTTTAAATATGAATACTAAAAATATGAGGAGGACGAAATATGGAAAAGGCGACCGTAATTGTAATTGGTGGCGGAGCCACAGGGGTAGGTATACTGCGCGACTTAGCAATGCGCGGCGTAGATGTAATGCTTCTTGAAATGCGCGACATGGTAAACGGCTCGAGCTCTCGTTATCATGGCTTGCTGCATAGTGGTGGACGTTATGCAGTAAAGGATTCAGAAGCAGGACGCGAATGTATTGAGGAAAATATGATTCTGCGTAAAATTGGTAAGCACTGTGTCGAAGCGACAGAAGGTTTCTTCGTACGCTTGCCGGAAGATGATCCCGCTTATGAAAAAGAATGGGTGGAATCCTGTAAGAAGATCAACCTGCCAGCAATCCAGATTGACCCGGCAGAAGCATGGCATTTGGAACCAAACCTGACCCATCGGGCGCAGGCTGTTTATCGCGTGCCGGATGCGGCTATCGATGGCTTCCGTATGGCATGGCAGAACGTTGAATCGGCAAAACGCTACGGCGGCCGTGTAAAAACGTATACGGAAGTTATCAGCGTTAATTCTTCCAATGGCCAGGTAACAAGCGTTACTGTACAGGATTATTTTACAAAAGAAAAATATGATATTGAATGCGACTTTGTTGTCAATGCTGCCGGCCCTTGGGCAGGAAAAGTTGCAGGTTTTGCCAATATCCCGGTAAATGTACAGCCGGACAGAGGTACCCTCATCGCCTTCAACCACCGCATTACAAATCGTATTGTCAACCGTTTACATAAATCTTCGGATGGTGATATCTTTGTACCGCATGGTTCCATTACGATCCTCGGCACAACCTCCATGTCCGTTGAATCGCCGGAAGATACACAGGTAACAACGGCAGAAGTAGAATACCTGATGCGTATCGGTGAACTCACATTTGAACATCTCCGTGGTTTCCGCATTTTGCGTGCATTCTGCGGCTCCAGACCGCTTTACACGGCAGATGCCAGTGCCAAAGGCCGTGGCGTGTCCCGCGGATTCGTTATCCTCGACCATGAGCATGATGGCCTTAAAGGCTTTGCCAGCATCTGTGGCGGTAAGTTTACGACATATCGCTTGATGGCTGAAAAAATGGCCGATCTCGTTTGCGGCTATCTTAAAAATACAACGGCTTGCCGCACAGCTGAAGAAGCATTGGTACCGGATATTGATGCCGCAGATATCAAAGAAGCTCGTAAATACTTCCCGTCCTTCGGTGTAAACCTTGCTGCTTCCCGTCTTGGACAGAAGAGCTTCAAAAATGTCATCAAACGCATGGAAGCTGAACCGCTGAAACGCGAAATCGTTTGCGAATGTGAAAACGTAACGATGGCAGAAATCGAAGAAGTCGTTAAAACGGCTGATACGGCTACGACATACACCCTGAGTGATGTTCGTCGTAAAACAAGAATGGGCATGGGAACCTGTCAGGGTGCATTCTGTACATTCCGCAGCATGGGGATGATCGCACAGAATGATCTGATGAAAGACCATGATACAATCGCAGAGATGAAGAATTTCCTGCAGGCTCGTTATAAAGGTATTTCTCCGGTAATGTGGGGCAATACGGTCCGCGAAGTAGAACTTATGCGTGGCATCTATGACGGCGTATTAAATCTTGATGGAGGGATGGCTTGATGAAAGCAAGTGATGTAGTTGTAATTGGCGGCGGTATCTCCGGGATGCTGGCTGCGATTGCTGCAGCCAAAAAAGGAAAGTCGGTAACCATGCTCAGATATGGGTACGGTGCTTTTGAAATTGGCGGCGGATTAATAGATATCATGGCATATCCAAATGATAAAAAGTCCAGCAGTTCGCTGAAGAACTGTATCGGCAGTTTGTCGAGTGATCATCCATACAGCAAGCTCGGCTTGCAGCGTGTAGAAGATGCAGTGAAATTTCTGCTCGATCTCACAAAAGAAGAAGGGTATGCTTATGAAGGCGGCGTTGAGGAACTTCATTGGGTTCCGACGGCTGTTGGTACGATGAAACCTACCGGCCTTTATCCGAAATCCTTTGACGTAGAAGTTCTGAAAAAAGCGGATACAATTTACCTGGTAGATTTTAAAGGCTTGAAGGACTATTATGCAAAATTGACGGAAAAAACCTTGAAGAAACTTCTTGGCGAAGACAAGAAATACGAAATCGTTACAGTTGATCCTAAAATGGAAGAAGCCATTGGTGGCCGCGATATCATGATTATGGATATTGCCCGCTGGCTTGATAAGAGCGAAGGTCAGGAAGATTGTGCCAGCCAGCTCAAAGCACTTGTTAAACCAGGCGCTGCGGTTGTGTTCCCACAGGTTCTTGGTACGATGCCGAGCTATGCTGCATACGACAAAATGAAATCCGCTCTGCAGTGTGATGTTACGGAAGCTCTCTGTATTCCGCCATCGGCAGCAGGTATGCGCTTATCCAAATTGCTCCATAACGCTGCTAGAAAATATGGCGTTAAAATCATTGAAAAAGCCAGAGTAAAATCAGCCGTTGTTAAAGGCGGGGTATGTGAATCTGTTATTGCCAGCGGTGTTGGCAGAGAACATACATATGCCGGTAAAAGCTTTATTTTGGCTACTGGTGGTTACTATAGTGGTGGCCTTGAAGTTCTTGATAACAATAAAGTTCTTGAACCGATCTTCAACCTGCCGGTTAAAGTTATGTCCCAGAAAGAAGACGAATGGGCAAATCTCGAAATGTTCTCCGATAAAAAACAGCCGTTTGCATTGGCTGGGGTTACGGTTAACTATGAAATGTGCCCTGTCAACGAAAATGGCGAAAAGGTATTGAAAAATGTCTTCGTCACCGGACGTAATCTCTGCGGGTATGATTTCTGCTTTGAAAAATCTGGAAATGGTGTAGCACTTGCATCTGCTTATCAGGCTGCTGCGTCGGCGATGGAGGTAAAATAAAATGGATGAAAAGAAAATAAATTTGCCAGATTGTTGCATCTCTTGCACAGCCTGCATAACAGCCTGCCCGGTAACGGCAGCAACGCATAAATTCCGTGGTCCGAAAATGGTTGGACCGGCACAGTCGCGACTTCATTTTGCTGATGATGAAATGGATTCGACCTTGCATTTATGCTCGAACTGTAAAAACTGCGATATCGCTTGCCCTTCGAGCGTGCCGATTTCGACAATGAACATGATGGCACGTGCGAAATACTACGAAACACATAAACATACGCAGCGCGATGAAATGCTTGGACATCCGGAAAAGATGGGGAAACTCCTCGGGGCAATTCCGATGGGCGCTTTCTTTGCCAATCTTGGTGCCAGCATTGGTACTTCCCTTGGCATGGTAAAGGCTATGGGGCTTGCTGATGAAAGACCGTTGCCGAAATTTGCTTCGCAAACGTTTGCTTCGATGCTTAAAAACAAAAAACAACCGGCTTCAGACAAAAAAGTAGTATTCTTCCCTGGCTGTGTAATCAATTACAATGAGCCGGAAGTTGGCATGGACTTTGTTGAAGTCATGAATCA
>JBOFWE010000242.1:0-8011 GCA_051653465.1 Selenomonadaceae bacterium
GCGGAAAAATATACAATGGGGTGGCAAAGGAATTTTTCCCCGAGGTGGAGAAGATAACTCTAAATATAAGATTTCGGAAATAGCATGTGCTCGCTTGGAGCTAGGAGATGAAAGCTATGCATGGATCTTGGCTGAAAAAGAGTTTAAAAAGAAATTTTAGTGCCGAAAGCATACGGGCCCGTCTGCTCTTAATTATGGTGTCGCTGATGGTGGCCTCGCTGGGGCTTCTCAGTACGGTAAGCTATTATTTTTCTGATCGGGCGCTTACCAAGAGCATAAACAGCAATGCAGCGGCAATTGGGAATGATTATTCGCATCGGGTCTCGGCCTTTGTCGGAGAACTCGTCTTGTATGTTGAAATGGTAGCCATAAACCCGGATCTTGTCAGGCCGGATGACCGTCAGCAGATCGTGTCGGCGCTGGCGGCGGCACTGGCAAAAAATCCGAAATTTACCGGCATCAATTATGGCGATATGGAAGGCAATATGATCCGGGCCCAGGGCGATACGGCTTACCTTGGCGATCGCCCCTATTATCAGGAGGCCGTAAAGACGGGAAAGATGACCGTATCAGCCCCGCTGCTTTCCCGCGGCAGCGGCAAGATGTCATTGGCGATAGCCGTGCCGGTAATCCGTGATGGGCAAGTAACAGCAATTATTCAGGCGACAATGCCGCTGGCAAGTCTGAATCAGATGGTTCAGGAAACAAAATTTATGGAAACGGGCTACGCGTTTATCGTCGATCAATCGGGGATTTTGATTGCGCATGGGCAGCAGCCGGACTTAAATGGCAAGCTGAATTTGCTGGATACAGGAAAAGGCGTGGTTATGCCGGATGAATTGCCGGAATTGAATGACAATTTTCGTGAGCTGTTCAGCCGGACGTTGGCAGACCAGGATCAGCGCCAGGGCTGTTACGGCCAGGATGCAGCCACTATGTGTACGGTATTTACGCCAATTCGCCTGCCGGGCGGAGCGCAGTGGCTGGTGGGCATATCAGCTCCGCAAAGCGAAGTAGCCAGCGACAGTCGTGCGTTGAACCAGGTACTGGTTAAGACGGCTGCAGTCTGCCTTTTGCTCGGCGTGCTGGTAATTGTCATGATCAGCCGCCGCTTTGCCCGGCCGGAGGAAAAGTATTTTAAGGCTTTTCGCTACGTAGCGGATGCGATTGGTATTGTGAATATTGAAAGTGGTATCTTTGTTGAGGTAAATGAAGCTTTTTTTAAGATCTTTGGTTACAGCCGTGAGGAAGTCATTGGCTTTGGGTCCGACAGCTTTGGTTTATGGGAAAATGAGGTGAAGACAGCCGTATATGACGAGCTTAACCGGCAAAAATCATTGCATAATAAAGAAGTCCTGTGGCGGACAAAAAATGGCCAATTTCGTCCGGGAATCTTTTCTGCGGATGTGATGATGATCGGCAGAGTCCGTCATGCCGTCTTTATCTGGCATGATATTACGGCGGAAAAAGAAGCCGAAGCCGCGTTGCAGCGGGCCAATGAGCAGCTTGAGCAAAAGGTCGAAGAGCGGACGCAGGAATTATATGCCGCCAATCAGGAGTTAACGGCAATGAATCAGGAAATGATTGCCGTCAATGAAGAATTGGGGCGGATGAACCGCGTTCTTGAGGATGAAAATATAATTCGCAGCCAGACGCAGGACCGCCTCTTGCGCAGGGATCGTCAGTACCGGGCCACGACGAATTTACTGGTTTCAAATAGTGATGTAAATGAACTGATGAAAACAGTTTTGGGAAATGCCGTAGAGCTTGTTGAGGCGACCGGCGGCTTTATTGGTTTATATGATAAGGATGGTCAGAAATTCGTTTTGCATGACGGGATCGGCGTATCGCCTAAATTGCTCGGAAGCGGACTTGCCTGTCAGGACGGCCCCTTGCATAAAGTTTACGAAAGTGGAGAGATTTATCAGGCGGCGGATATATGGTGGGAATCGGTACTCGATCCGGAGGCGAAAGAACCTGTTTTGACTAGTATGCTGCTGGTGCCGCTCAAACAGGGACGCCAGGTGAAAGGAGTCTTGGCCGCAGCCTGGAAACCAGCAGGCAAGTTAATTGTGCAGGAAGACGCAGAAATTTTGCGCCAGTTTTCTGACCTGGCCTTTTTCGCCATGGACCGGCTGCAGGCCCAGGTTAAAATTCAGCATATGGCTTACTATGATGTGTTGACCGAGTTGCCAAACCGGGCACATCTGAATCAAAAAATTGAGCAGGAACTCGAGCGTGCCCGTAGCGGTGAATCAGCGGGAACTCTGCTGTTTATCGATATTGACGATTTCAAGGCGGTCAATGATACCTTTGGGCATTCAGCCGGGGATAAGGTCATTGTTGATGCCGCCTCTTCCTTGCAACAGGCATTCAGTGAGGCAGCTGAAGTTTTTCGGATTAGTGGCGATGAGTTTATTGTGCTTGCCCCGGGAAGGAAAAACAAGGAACAGGCAGCTGCGCTGGCTGAAGTTGCCTGTAAAGCGCTTAGCCGTGAATACGATGTGGCCGGCGAAACCATTCATTTGTCCGCCAGCATCGGTGTTGTCTGCTATCCGCAGCAGGCGGACTGGCCGGAAGAACTTTTGAAAATGGCCGATGCGGCGATGTATGCGGCTAAAGCCGCCGGCCGCAATTGCTGGCGCTTTTTTGAACCGGCGCTGTTGCAAAAAACCGCGGATGACATGATGATGTTAAACGCCCTGCGCCGGGCCTTGGTCAAAAATGAATTTTTCCTCGTCTACCAGCCGCAATTTACAACCGATGGCCGGCGGATTGCCGGATTTGAGGCCTTGCTGCGCTGGAACAGCGAGGAGTACGGGCTCGTACCGCCGTCGAATTTTATCCCCCTCGCGGAGCGCAGCAGCCTGATTCTTGAGATCGGTCAATGGGTGCTGGAGGAAAGCTGTCGCTTTGCCGCTCACTTGGCAGAAAATGGGTGGAAAGATGTTCATATCGCCGTCAATATATCGACGCGACAGATGCGAAGTGAAGATTTTGTATCTTTGGTAAAGGAGAGTGTGGAGAAAGTGTATCTTTGCCCGGCACAGCTGGAGCTCGAAATCACGGAGAGTATTCTGATGGAGAATATGACAGAAGGGATAGCTACGCTTAGGGAGTTACATGCCTATGGCTGTCGCCTGGCCCTTGATGATTTTGGCACAGGATATTCTTCGCTGACGTATCTGCGCAATCTGCCGGTCGACTGCCTGAAAATTGATAAATCCTTTATTGATACTATAGCGCTTGACACGCTGCAGAAGAAAATGGTCTGCTCAATTATTGGACTGGGGCACACGCTGGGAATGAAGGTTGTTGCCGAGGGGGCTGAGGATCCGCAGCAGGTAGAGTGCCTGCTGGAATGCAGCTGTGATTATGTTCAGGGGTATGTATTCAGCCGGCCGGTTCCCCGGGCCGAAGCAATAAAATTATTGCAAAAAACTCGGTGGTCTTCAGCTGCTGCGAGGGAATAAAAGGATTGTTGTGAGGCATGGTTTCTTTTACAGTGACGCAACTTTGACGAGGAAAATATAGATTGAGCCGCATAAGCTTGCTTATGCGGTTTTGCTTTGTTCAGGTGCTTTTTAGGATAACGGAAAAGTACGTGGGAATCCTTTACAAATTTCCAAACAATTCATAAAAGTTGCTGTTGAATTGTATCAGTATGATTTATAACATTTGGCAAAAGTATTTATTTGTTCTGCCGAATCCGGTATACTCTTATCATTCCGGAATGGCGAAAGTTCCCGGTAGTTATTATATTTATTCAAAAAGACAGGAGTGTTTTTATGCAGCAGAATTTCAGCAGCACCAGAAAACTGGCGTATGCGGCCCTTGGCATCGCCCTGGTATTTGTCTGTACAATTTTTGTCAATCTTCGCCTGCCGATTGCCGCCAATGGCGGACTGATCCATCTGGGCAATGTGCCGTTGTTCATTATTGCCGTACTTTTTGGCCGCAAATTTGGTGCCGTTGCCGGTGGCGTGGGAATGGCTTTATTTGATCTTGTTGGTGGTTGGTTTATTTGGGCCCCGTTTACCTTTCTTGTCGTCGGTCTTATGGGCTATACGGTCGGGGCGATCTGTGAACGCCGTCGATCGATTGCTGCCTATACAGCGGCTGTCCTGGTGGCAACAGCAATTAAAATCGGCGGGTATTATTTGGCCGAGGTCCTGCTTTACGGCAACTGGCTGGTCCCGATGTCATCGGTTCCCGGCAATCTCGTCCAGATGGGCGTGGCCGCGGTGATTGTACTGCCGATTCTGCCGAAATTGCGGGCACATTTTGGTGCAGCACCGATGGTATCGGATAAAGAGTATGTGCGTTCAAGAGCGAGTTAAACAAGTGTGACGGTCATGAAACCAAGGAGTATTTTTTACGGTAGCGATTGACATAGGATTGTTTATTGACAGACGGACAAAGTTGCCGTATGATAAGACCATAACTGAGTACTGATAATGTACTTCTGGTACTGGAGGAGAAAATGCGCGATCGAATCATGCAAGCTGTCATTGAAGAAATCAATCTGCGTGGGTTTAAATTCACCATGGAAGATCTGACCCGGCGCCTTCGCGTCAGCAAATCAACGTTGTACCGGTATTTTTCTTCCAAGGAAGAAATTTTTGACACGATTCTTGAGCAGATGCAGCAGGATTTTCAGCAGCAGGAACAGCAGATGCTCGAGTCGAATCAGCCGGTGGTAGAAAAAATTGAGGCAGCCATGATGGTGACCTCAAGGATGTTTGAACCGTTTCAAAGCCGTGTCTACGATGAATTCCGGACGAATTATCCGGAAAAATGGGAAACCGTGCGGGCGTTTCGCCAGCGGCGGCTTGATCTTGTGGCAGTCTTTATCCAGCAGGGCATGGATGAAGGCACGGTTCGCCCGGTGAATATCAGCATTGTTCAGACGATGATTTCAAGCACCATGGAGGAACTGGTATCGTATCCCTTTTTGCGGGCGAATAATCTCACGTTGCACGATGCCATGCAGCTGTTGCTCGACATTATCCTCAAGGGGCTTATCGTAAAAAAATAAAACAGCCGAAAAAAAGCGCGCTTTGGCGCGTTTTCTTTCGGCATATTAGTACTAATAAAACAAATACAGTATTTGTGGTATTGAACAGGGAGGACGGATAAAATGAAAAATATGAAGAGAATAATAGTTCCCGTGGGGATTGTGGCTTTTTTGTCTGTATGTCTGTTGCTTATGGGCTGTTTCCGGAAGACAGCGGCCAATGCTGACATGTGGGGCCGGGCGGAGGCAAAGGAAGTGGATGTTCTGTCGAAGATTCCGGGGCGGGTTGTAGAGCTGTTGGTAAAAGAGGGAGATGTAGTAAAAAAAGGGCAGGTTATCGCCCGTATCGACAGTCGTGATCTTGTGGCGCAGGCCAGACAATCGACCGCTTCCATCGATGTCCTCCGGGCGCAGACCAAGCAGGCGTCAGCGGTGACAACTTTGCAGGATCAGACCGCCAGGGCGACACTGGCAAATGCCAATGCACAGCTAAATAAGCTGAAAACCGAGCTTGATCTGACAGAAAAGGACTATATCCGCTTTAGCGAACTGGTCGAATCCGGTGCCGTTTCGCGCCAGACCTTTGATGCCTGCCAGACAAAATACGAAGCGGCGCAGGCCGCCTATCAGCAGGGGCAGGCCAGTGTGGCTGCCGCTCAGGCCGGACTGCTGCAAACGCAGGTGAACCTGGAAAATGAAGCAGCGTTGCAGGGGAAAGTCGAACAGGCCCAGGCCGGCCTGCAGCAGGTGGAAGTAGCGCTTGATGAAACCGAAATCAGAGCGCCGTTTGACGGAATTGTCACCACCAAATATGTGGAAGCCGGGGCCATGGTGTCACAGGGAACGCCGCTGGTAACCGTGCAGGATCCTACGGATAACTGGATCAATCTGAAGATCCGGGAAGATGAAATCTCGCAGTATGCGCTGCAGCAAAAAGTCCAGTTGCAGGCGCATGATCCGGCGATAAAGATCGACGGTATCATTATCGACATCAGTAAAAAGGCGGAATTTGCCACGTATCGGGCGACCAATGAGCGCGGCGATACGGATGTGGTAACCTTCAATGTCAAGATCCAGACGGATTCGGAGCAGGTCCGCCCGGGAATGCGCTTTAAACTGCTCGGAGGAGATGCGTGAAAATGAAGCTGCGAGAGATGGCTTTATTTGAAGCCGGACAGCTGTTTGGCGGTCTGTGGCGCAGCGGCTGGCTGCTTTTTTTGCTGCCGCTGCTGTATCTGCTTTTTTTTGGCAATGCCTACAGCAGCAATATAGTTAAGGATGTTCCTCTGCTCATCTACGATCAGGATCAGACGGCTGTAAGCCGCTCGCTGGTGCAGGCGTTCGCCGACTCGGAGCGCTGCCGGATTGTTGCCCAGGTGGTGACGCAGGCCGATATGGACCAGGCAATGGCGGAAAATAAGGCCCTGCTGGCCCTGGCAATTCCCCCGCAATTTGAGCAGTCCATCAAGCAGGGACGAGGAGCCACGGTCCTGCTGCAAGCAAATTCGGCAAATAATATGTTTGCCAATGCCGGCATTGGGGCGGCTACGGAAATCGTGCAGACCTTTTCCGCTGGCACAGCCAAAAAACTTTGGCTGGGAAAAAATCAAGTGCCGGCTGCGGCGCTCACTATGGCAGCTCCGGTCAAGCTGGGCATTCGGGTATTGAACAACCCGACGACCTCCTATACCAATTTTATGCTGCTCGGACTGGTGCTAAACGGTCTGCAAATTGCGATTTTACTCACAGCCGGGCCGCTGCTGGTCAGGGAATACGCAAAGCCTGGGAAGAGGGAGAATGAGAATACCTCTGCGAGCGAGCTTGTCCTTAGAAAAATGCTGGTATGCTGGCCGGCGGCTGTCTTGTCATTCTTCCTATGCCTTGGGGCGGGAATCGTATTTTTTGACATGACATTTTCTGGCGCGTTATGGCCGCTACTGCTGCTCGTTGGCGCCTTTTCCTTTTTGCTGCTCGCGATCAGTTTCTTTTTTTCGGCGATTGTCCGTGACGAAGTAGCCGCACTGCAGGTTCCCTTGCTCTATATTATGCCGGGATTATTGTTCAGCGGGCTGAGCTGGCCGTCGTTTGCGATGGACTCGGTGGCAAAAACGATTGCCGCCTTCATGCCGCTTACCTATACGGCCGATGCCGTGCGTGATCTCGTTTTGACCGGCTATTCACCGCAGTTGCCAGAAAATCTGCTGGTTCTTTGCAGCTGGGGGCTTGGTCTGACGATCCTCAGCATAAAAATTTTCTCCCGGCGGCTTTTAAGACTTGAAAGCACTGTGAAGGATGAGGTGAGTCTATGAATATATGGCAGCGAATGCGACAGGAATTTTTTCGTATTTTTATTGCCGATCGCCGGCGGGGAATTTTTATCATCGGCGCCTCCCTGGCGTATCTGATTTTATTTAGCCTCTTATATGCAAATCACGTTATTAACCGCGTGCCGCTGCTGATTTGCGATGAAGATCAAAGTGCGCTCAGCCACAAGCTGGTCCAGGCCTTTTATGATTCGGAAAAATTTCAGATCAGGCAATGGGATGCCTCCCCGGAAGATATGGAAACGGCGCTGCGGGAACGGGAGGTGTATGCGGCGCTGTACATTCCCCAGGGATTTTCCCGCGAGGTGAAAACAGGCCGATCCGGCAGCGCGGCGCTGCTGACGGACGGAGCCAATATCCTGGTGGCAAACACGGTGACGACGGCGGCGCAGGAAATTGTCGGCGGCTTTTCCCTGCAGTCGGCAGCTGCCGGCGCTCAAGCGCGCCTCGGCCTGCTGCCCTCCCAGGCGCGCCATACCGCTGCGCCGGTGGAACTGTCGGTGCGGGTACTCAACAATCCGACCCAGAGCTATTTGTATTTTTTTGTGCTGGGACTTTCCCTGGCAGCAATGCAGCAGGGCGTGTTTTTAGCGGTAGGTGCGGGGATACAGGAAGAACGAGCCGCTAAAGTCGATCGGCTATACCTGAGGTCTCCGGCCACAATGTTTGC
>JBOFWE010000243.1:0-1188 GCA_051653465.1 Selenomonadaceae bacterium
GCTGTGTCGGGAACGACCGCCTTACTGACAATTGCAATTTTGCATTTTTTTGCTTCATTTAGAATAATCGAAAACTGTGATACCTCCGATGCACTGCCGCTGGTCGTCGGCAGACAAACAAGCAGCGGCATCGCATGCGGAATCTTGTCAACCCCTTCAAAGTCAACAATATTGCCACCATTGGCGCAGACAATTCCAATCCCCTTCGCGCAATCCATCACACTGCCACCACCAAAGGCAACAATGCCCTTACACTGCTCTTTGCTAAACAGTGCCGCACCAGCCATAACCTCCTTTGATCGCGGATTCGGGCTTACCTGCAGGAACAACACGTATTCTATACCGGCACTCTTCAAATTTTCTTCAAGCTCTCGAACCCAAGGCGTTTTATCATATAAAACATCATCACTGACAAGCATGACCTTGCGAGCCCCAAAATTTAATAGATAACGGCTGATCAAATGACGGGCTCCCACCCCGAAAACGAATTCCGGGGCCACGAATTTCCTCAGTTCCAGAAAAGGCGATTTCATATTATTTCATCCTCTCTGTCAGAAGCACAGCTTCAACCTATGGGCATATATTCCAATCGCTGGCAATAAAAGTACAAATCATATATAGGTTTTATTTCCTCAGCGCAGCATAAAATCCTGCTTAAAGAATAAATATTATGACTTTTCCGTTAATTAATACTACAGCAGCGCCTTCAGGGGGCTGCTGTATCAAAGCATAACGTCACCGGGCCATCATTAACAGAACTCACCTGCATGTCAGCCCCAAATTCTCCATGTTCGACGGCAAAACCCAAGTGCTGACACTCTGCCATAAAAAATTCATACAGTTTCACGGCCAAATCAGGTTTCGCTGCCCCAGAAAATCCCGGTCGCCGGCTTTTCAGATCGGCAAACAAGGTGAACTGTGAAACCACGAGCAGACTTCCTCCGACCGCGGCCAAATCAAGATTCATCTTACCGGCCGAATCACTGAATACCCTCAGATTGCAGATCTTTGCCGCCAGCCAGGCAGCCTCCTTTTCCGTATCCTCCGGGCCAACCCCCAGCAAAATTAAAAATCCCTGGCCGATTTTCCCCGTAACAACTCCCTCAATACTCACCGAAGCCTCCGACACCCTTGTCACTACCGCCCGCATACCACATCACCCCTGCTATTTATTTAGATATATAACAT
>JBOFWE010000244.1:0-3565 GCA_051653465.1 Selenomonadaceae bacterium
CTTACGGTTCAACAGGAGTCAAAAGAACTTTTACCTGATTGACTTACGTCAATCATATCATGGGTATTTGCAAGCCGATTGGCTTGTTAGCGACTAAGCAGGAACGCTTATTTCTTCCTGTAAAACTTATTATACGAGGGAGTCTTGTTTATGGATAAAATATTTGCCGCCAACACAATCACCCTGGATATCAAGGCAAAAAATAAAGAGCAGGTCATCGATGAAATGATCGACCTGCTCGCTAAAGATGGTGTACTGACGGATGCTGCGCTTTACAAAGCTGCCATCTATGAACGCGAAAATCTCTCCACCACCGGCATTGGCTTTGGCATTGCCATTCCTCATGCAAAGACCAGCGCCGTAAAAACAGCCCGCGTTGCCGTCGGCATTGCTAAAGAGGGTGTCGACTATGGCAGCGATGACGGAGAAAAAGTCCAGCTGCTCTTTATGATTGCTGCCCAAAACACCGATGATAATCTTCATCTGCAGACACTGGCCAAGTTATCGCGCAAGCTCATCGATCCTGTTTTTCGCAACCGGTTGTTAAACAGTGACGATAAAGAAGATGTACTGAGTGTCCTGTCAGAAATCTGAAGGCCAAGATATAAAGAAGAAGAGTGCCATTTTAGCGGCACTCTTCTTCTTTATATGTGTCCGGCATTGCGCAGCGCCCAGGCAAGCGCATCTTCGCGTCGGATTGGGCGGGCGATATAGTAACCCTGTACCAGATCAAAGCCACAGATTCCAACGCTCTTCCATTCTTCTTCCGTTTCCACGCCTTCGGCTACCACTTCAAGGTTAAGGGCATGCATCATCTCAACAATAGCAGCAATGTACTGCAAATGACGCTGATCCTTGCCGAGATTTTTGATCAGTGTACGCGATATTTTCAGTGAATCAAACGGCAAGCGCAGCAGCTGCGCCAGCGAAGAAAACCCTTCCCCGAAATCATCCATTGCAATTGAAAAACCCGTTTCCTTTAAATCATTCAGGCTGGCAATCGCCCGGTTCATTGATTCCATAAAGACGCTTTCTGTCACTTCCATAATCAGCTGATGCTGCATGTCGGCCTGATTTTTCATGATATTTTCTACCATGGCAGAAAATGCATCGTCCTCCATCTGCTTGACCGAAACATTGACATGTACCCGTATATTCGCCATTCCCTGTTGCCGCAGTTCCTGAGCAAAAGATGCAGCCTGCTCCAGCACCCAGCGTCCAATTGCCGGCATCATGCCGCATTGCTCCGCCAAGGGAATGAATTTGGCCGGAGAAACCGCACCATGCACATCATTTTTCCACCGCAGCAAGGATTCAAAGCCAACTAAGCTTCGATCCATCGCTACAATCGGTTGAAAGACAAGTGTGAGCTCATTGCCCTCGATTGCACCTCGCAGCGCATTTGATAAGAACAGATTTTCTTTATTCTGCAACAATAATTCCTTGCTGCACATGCGCCAAATATTTTTTCCGCCGTATTTTGCTTCATAAAGTGCCGCGTCTGCATTTTGCATCAATTCCTCAATAGTAATGCCATCACGCGGATATTCGGCAATACCAATGCTGGCGGTTACCCGAAGTTCATCAACATTTTCACGGCCACTCTCAATCGCCCGCAACACTGCAGCGGCCAGTTTCCCCGGATCCTCGCCGGCGCTGACCCAAAAACAAAATTCATCGCCGCCGAGCCTCGCAATCAGAGAATTCTCAGGCTGCTCTCGCCGCAGTACATCCGCGACATAACGGATAAAATAATCCCCCCGGCTATGTCCCAAAGAATCGTTGATCAGTTTCAAATTGTCCATATCCAGTAAAAACAGATGCCCATACCGGGCAAAGTCTTTACCGCCCAGATTATTTTGCAGCTGCTGATAAAACCAGAACCGATTCGGCAACTTTGTCAGTGGATCTATATAGGCCAGCTGATACATTTCCTCGCGATCCTGAAGCCTGGCAATGGCTATAGCCGCTATATTAGCATACTGACGCAAGATCACATCTCGCTTGGCATCAACCCGGTCCAGCAGATCCTCCCACCCGGCTGATAATGCTCCGACAACCTGTCCGTTTACCTGCAGCGGCAAGGCGATATAACTGGCATCTTTCGTTCCATGAAGCGACGACAAGGCATTGCGATATTTTTCATAGTGGGGGACGAATACGATTTCATTGCGTCGCAGGACTTCACCGATCAGGCCCTCTTCCAAATTAAAAGAGTTCCCTGGTTTTAGCGGGGACTGCCCCGAGACCTGTTGCACGACCCACCTATCTCCTTCAATGGTAGCAATTATACTGTAGGTACAGCCAATAATTTGGTCAACATCTTTGGTTATTGCCGCAAATAACTTTTCCATTGAATCTGCTTCTGTAATCAGATGGCTTGTGGCCTCTTGCAAGGACTGCACCTGCTCAATTGACTCCCGGCTCTGCCGGTTAATCTCCGCAAATGATGCCTGCAAATTTTTCACCATGTCATTAAAGCAGCTGGCCAGTTCATCAAGCTCATCATAGCCTGGTTTTGCGACAGAAACCGTCAGATCACCGCTCCCGACCCGTTTTACCTGATCAACGAGAATTTCCAAAGGCTCACTGATCCGGCGAAAAGCCGGAAAAGACAGCAAGGTTATTGCCAACAGGAGAACAAGCACCGCCATCATAAAACCGTTGCGGAATTTCTCGAGTGGTGCATATACTATATTTTCAGGAATTGCCAGAGCCAGCGTTGCCTGCAGGGCTGGAACCCGCTTAAAAAAAACAATTTTGCTTGTTTCGCCGTACATATAGCGCGCGATTCCCTGGTCCTGCTGCTGTAAAAGACGTACCGCATCCTTAAGGTCCTCACGAACATCGAGGGAAAATACATTTTGCGTTACCAGTGACTGGTCCGGATGCGCCAGCACCGTACCGCTTTCATTGAGCAGATACGCATAGGATCCCTCATACATATCCGCCCACTTCATCTTATCGAGCAGTCTGACCAACGGTAAATCGGTGGCCACAACGCCATAGATTTCACCGGCTTCATTACGGACAGGCATAGCAATGGAAAGTGCCATCTGTTTTTCAACGAGATCAAAGTACGGAGCCGTAATTGTGATCTTCCCCGCCTCGATTGCTTCCTTATACCAAGGCCGCTGTCGCGGATCATAGTCAGCCGGTGGTTTCCAGCCACTACCGTCAACAAACAGCCCGGTAACCGACCCAAAATACATATCCGTCAGCTCCGGGTCAGCCTGCTTGTAACCAGCCAGCATGTCAGCTGAAATCTGCCCACTCTTCATCACCTGACTTAGATTATACCAGCTTATCTCCAGTAATTTCTGCTTGCTGCGCAGATTGCTGTCCAAAACCTGCGCCTGTTCAATTACACTGGTTGACATTTTCTCTTCAATTTTTTCCGTCAGGTATTGCTTAAAAAAATAGTACCCAAGGATTGCCGCCACAAGCATCAGTAAAGCTATCACTCCACTGAAAACCGCCGTCATTTTCGTCTGAATGCGCATACTTGCTCCCCCTTAAAACCCTTTCAATTAAATCCTGACAACTGCTATTTTGCGGTAATACC
>JBOFWE010000245.1:0-1041 GCA_051653465.1 Selenomonadaceae bacterium
TCCTTGTACTCAACGCGCGGCACCTGGATATGGATATCAATCCGGTCTAAAAGCGGACCGGATATTTTCTTTGTATAGCGCTTGATTTCACTGGGGCTGCAGGTGCATTCATGGGAAGCATCGCCTTGAAAGCCGCACGGACACGGATTCATCGACGCAATGAGCATCAATTGCGCGGGGAAGGACAAGGAGGCATGCACTCTGGATATACATACTTCCCCGTCCTCCAGGGGCTGACGGAGGACTTCAAGGGTTGACTTGCCAAACTCCGGCAGTTCATCAAGAAACAGTACGCCGTTGTGGCTCAGGGTCACCTCGCCGGGCTTGGGGATTGTGCCGCCTCCGATCATCCCGGCGGACGATATGGTATGATGCGGGCTGCGAAACGGACGGCTGCTCATAAGACCGGCATTGCGGCCGAGCAGTCCGGCAATGCTGTAGATCTTCGTGACCTCGAGCGCCTCCTGCCTTGACATTGCTGGCAATATCGAGCTTACCCGCCGCGCCAGCATGGTCTTGCCTGCTCCCGGCGCGCCGATCATCAGCACGTTATGACCGCCGGCAGCGGCAATTTCGAGGGCTCGTTTGGCAAAAAACTGGCCCTGCACATCAGAGAAATCATTTTCACCGCCATACGATTCGGCAACCGGTTCCGGCGCGGATTTTTCCGGGGATAAGGACTCCTGCCCCGACAAAAAAGCGGTAAGCTCGGCGATGTTTTCCGCCGCATAGACCTCGAGCCCGTCGACGAGCAAGGCTTCACGGACATTTTGCTTGGCGACAAACAGCCGCTCCATCCCGCAGCGGCGGCAATTGACAGCCATCGGCAAGATGCCCTGAATCGGGCGCAATTCCCCTTCGAGGGAAAGCTCGGCGGCAAATAAGCTCTTTTGGCAATTTGCCGCCAAAATGACCCCCTGAGCGGACAAAAGGCCGACAGCCATCGCCAAGTCAAGCCCTGAGCTATCCTTTTTGATGTCCGCCGGCGCTAAATTAATTGTGATTTTTCCCTGCTGGAGCCTTATTCCTGAGTTCTTTATT
>JBOFWE010000246.1:0-1874 GCA_051653465.1 Selenomonadaceae bacterium
TCAAATGCTGCAGAACCTCCTCCAGTCCGGATTCAACACCAATATTCAGCTCATTGATTTTCAGTGCCCGCAATTCCCTCAAATCGGCATCCGTCTTATCCATGATATTTTTTACCGAGGCATACATGGCGATCGTCTCCACCTCGGGCAAAATCCCATTGATTTTGCTGGCAATTTCCTTCAACTTCGCTGCATCCAGCACAAAGGGATCGGCATTCGCCAGAAAAATTCGTCTTACCGCAGGATACATTTGGCAGGCCTCCCGCAGATCATGCTCAATTTGCTCCATACGCTCCATCTGAAAAGGTGTATCACGATACATGGTACAAAAAGTACAAGCATTATGACTGCACCCGACTGTGACCTGCAGCAATAACGAGTTGCTTTCAAAGGGCGGACGGTATACCTGTCCTGTATATTTCATGTTCTATCGCTCCATTTCAATTGACCTTTTTCTTTATTCTACATTCCCCAGCAGCTCAGCCTTCTCCGCGCCTTCATAAGCTGCCGCCCGGTCCAGTCTACGGCTCCATACCGCCAGCATTACGGCCCCGCCTACCATGAGCCCGCCGATCCAGGGGGTATGGATGAGACCCAAATTATCAAATACAATGCCGCCAACAAAAGCGCCAATGGCAATTCCCAGATTAAATGCCGATATGTTAATAGCCGATGCAACATCAATCCCCATCGGCACAAAGCGTTCCGCAAGCTGTACTACATAAAGCTGCAAACCGGGAACATTCATAAATGCCAGTGCCCCCATGGCAAAAATCGTAAGAATTGCCGGAATTTTAAAAGGTGCCGTAAAGCTGAATATCACAAGTACAAGGGCCTGCAGTGCGAACATGAAAATTAAGGCTTGTATAGGATTATGATTTGAGAATCTCCCCCCCAGCGTGTTGCCGATAGCAATCGCCAGTCCATAAATAAGCATAAGCACACTGGTTGCCGCCGGCGCAAATCCAGTGATATCCTGTAGAATTGGTGCCAGATACGTAAAGGCAACAAAAGTGCCACCATAGCCCAGTGCCGTAATAGCAAAAGCCAGTAATAAACGGCCATTCGTCAAAACCTTAAGCTGATCCCGCCAGGCGGCCGGCGGCGCCTGTTTCAGGTTCTTCGGCACCAGGATTGCATTTGCGCTAAAAGCCATCAACCCCAAAATGGTGATCCCAACAAAAGTAGCTCGCCAGCCCCAATTCTGCCCAATGAACGTTCCCAGCGGAACGCCCGTGATCAAGGCGATGGTCAGGCCTGTAAATACTAAGGCAATCGCACTCGCACGCTTATTCGGTTCCACCAGGTCGGCAGCAATTGTGGAACCGATAGAGAAGAATACGCCATGGGCAAGGGCAGATATTACCCGGCCCAGCATTAACATGCCAAAATTTAAAGCCAATGCAGCGGTGGCATTCCCCGCGATAAAGACCAGCATCACCAGTAAAAGCAGGTGCTTTCGCGAAAGCTTGCCTGTCATGCTGGTAAGCACCGGGGCCCCGACAGCTACCCCAAGGGCGTAGCCGGAAATCAGCAGCCCCGTCAAGGTCAGAGAAATATTCAAATCTGCTGCAATCGATGGCAGCAGTCCAACAATGATGAATTCTGTCGTCCCAATGGCAAAAGCACTGATAGCCAGTGCCCATAAAGCAAAGGTAGGCTTCGGTGCAGCATGTGCTACTGCTTTATTTTTTGATGTTATCGGATTCATAAAACAACCTCCAAAATTTAGTTTCTGCTCAGATCAGAAAAGGGATTCTGCGGCGCCTGGCAGATACTGTTTCAATGACCGTTGCTTAGATTGTCTATATCCTAACATCCGCTTCCTACCGCGTAAAGTATGCACTTTTAGGTAAGTCACCTTACCTAAAGGT
>JBOFWE010000247.1:0-2208 GCA_051653465.1 Selenomonadaceae bacterium
CATGCTCCTATCATAGTATAAACTTCAGTACCACAAGCACGATGACAATCGTAAGCGCGATAATCAAAAGCGCCCGCAGATCATCGAGAAAATCATGACGCCCCTTTGGTGTTTGTATATATTGAAAAATCGTTCGAAGGTAACCCCAGATTATCCGCATAGGATCAGCGCACCTGGCCTTCACCCGAAATGAGATACTTGGTGCTGGTGAGTTCATTGAGTCCCATGGGACCTCGGGCGTGAAGTTTCTGCGTACTGATGCCGATTTCAGCCCCAAAGCCAAATTCAAAGCCATCCGTAAATCTCGTGGATGCGTTGACATATACAGCTGCCGCATCAACTCCATGCTGAAATCTACGGGCATTATTATAATCCCTGGTCACAATTGTCTCTGAGTGCCGGGTATTATATTTTTCAATATGCTCCATGGCCGCTTCAAGATCAGGCACAATCTTAATCGACAGAATCAGATCACTGTATTCGGTGGACCAGTCTTCCTCTGTCGCCAAAACAGCGGTTTTCAAATAGCTGCACGTCTTGGCACAGCCGCGCAGTTCCACACCTTTGGCGAGTAAAGCTTCTCCCACCAGCGGCAGAAACTCCGCGGCAATGCTTTCATGTACCAATAGAGTTTCTATGGAATTGCAGACGGCCGGACGCGACGTCTTGGCATTTACAGCAATATTGCAGGCCATCGCAAAATCGGCACTTTCATCGACAAATAAATGGCAGACGCCGGTCCCGGTTTCAATGACCGGGACAGAGCTGTTTTCCACAACAGTTTTGATCAACTCCTTGCCGCCGCGGGGAATAATGACATCCAGATAACCACTTAGCCGCAGCATATGCTGAACGGCCTGACGATCGGTTGTCTCGATAAACTGCACGGCCCCTTCCGGTATGCCAGCAGCATATGCCGCTGTCATCAGCACCGAACTGATCGCCAGGTTTGAAAAAATCGCTTCTGATCCACCGCGCAGCATTACGGCATTTCCTGATTTCAGGCACAAGCCGATCGCATCAGCGGTTACATTAGGGCGAGCCTCATAGATGATGCCGATCACACCAAGCGGTACCCGGATTTTATTAATCTCAAGTCCGTTCGGACGGAGCATCGATCCACAGCCCTGACCAATCGGGTCCGGAAGCCCGGCAGTCTGGCGGAGGCCATCCGCCATCTGAGAAAGCCGATCCTCATTGAGCATCAACCGATCAAGCATGGCCCGGCGCAGCCCTTTTTCCCGTGCAGCTTCAAGATCCTTGGCATTTTCAGCCAAAATCATTGCCCTGCGGGCAAAAAGTGCATCCGCCATTGCCTCGATGGCTTGATTTTTCACCTGAGTCGGGAGCATTGCCAGCTGGCTTTCTGCTTTTTTAGCCGCGGCTGCTTTTTCTATAATCATTGACTTCAAATCCATCTTAACAACTCCCTTTTGTCAGACCATCAAAACCATATTGTCCCGATGGATAACTTCTTTATGAATCGGCCCCAGCAGTATATCTGAAAACTCACAGGTCTGCCGGCCGATAATTTTTTTCAGGGAATGCTCATCGTAGTTGACAATCCCGCGGGCAATTTCCCTTCCCCCTGGAGCCAGAACACGAACCGTATTGCCGGCAGAAAAGCTACCGTGAATCTCAACAATCCCCGCCGCCAGCAAGCTCGAACCGTCCTGCAGCATAGCAGCCGCACAGCCGGCATCAACAACAAGATCACCAACAATAGACCGGCCAAAGGCGAGCCAGCTCTTACGGACTTTCAGGTGCGATTCCTTTGCCGGAAACAATGTGCCGATCGGCTCACCGCAGAGAACGCTGCGCACAACTCCATCGCGAGCGCCGGATGCAATCACCATCGTAACCCCGGAATTGACTGCTATCTTTGCCGCCTGAATTTTCGTGTACATACCGCCGGTACCAAGTTTTGATCCAGCCCCCCCAGCCATTTTTTCGATCTCAGGGGTAATTTCTGCTATGGTTGCCAAAAGCTGTGCATCCTGATCCGTCTGCGGATTGGCTGTATAAACACCCTCAATATCTGACAAGATGACAAGGGCATCTGCGTCAACAATCGTTGCCACAGTAGCCGATAAGGTATCATTATCGCCAATTTTCAATTCATCGACGGCAATCGCATCATTTTCATTGATAATAGGAATAATGCCCATTTTCAGCAGCGTCAGCAAAGCAGTGCGCGAATTCATATAC
>JBOFWE010000248.1:0-1814 GCA_051653465.1 Selenomonadaceae bacterium
ACCATGCCGATTTTTATGAAGTGCAGCCCTATTATGCACCAAATATTATAACCGGCTTTGCCCGGCTGGATGGGCAGTCGATCGGCATTATCGCCAATCAACCAAGGGTGATGGCGGGATCTTTAGATATCAATGCCTCTGATAAGGCCTCGCGCTTTATTCGTTTCTGTGATGCATTCCATATTCCCATTTGCAATTTTGTTGATGTTCCGGGGTTTTTGCCAGGAACGAATCAGGAATTTGGTGGCATCATCCGTCATGGTGCTAAACTTTTATATGCGTACTCAGAGGCCTCCGTGCCCAAGGTAACGCTTGTCGTCAGAAAAGCATATGGCGGTTCCTACCTGGCAATGTGCTCGCGTGATCTTGGTGCCGATCAGGTAATTGCCTGGCCGACAGCCGAAATTGCAGTTATGGGGCCTGCCGGGGCAGCGAATATCATCTTTAAAAAGGATCCGGATATTGCAGCAAAGACGGAAGAATACGTACAAAATTTTGCGACGCCTTATCAGGCAGCAAAACGCGGTTTTGTAGACAGAGTCATTGAGCCAAAGGAAACGAGATCGGCCCTGATTAATGCCTTTAATATGCTGGCGATGAAACGTGAAGGTCGACCGGCGAAACGGCATGGGAATATTCCGTTATAAGCAAACGAAACATAAAAATAAAATTGTATCAAAAATGAGGTGAAAAATAATGGACCAACCGGTAACAACAAATCCAATCATCATTATGATGATCAATATGACCGTAGTATTTGCCGTTTTATGGGGACTGAGCCTGATTGTGCGTCTTTTGCATCTTGTTGACCCGACCCGGAAGAAGGAAGCTGCCGCCCAAGCGGAAGTTTTGCAAAAAAAAAATGCAGTTGTAACTGAAACTGCACCTGCGGGAAAAAGTGACATGACATCGGAAGAAACCTTCATTCTTGTAGCGGCAGCTCTGGCCGCCTATGGCTGCAAGGATGCGCGGATTGTATCCATTCGTCCGGTGAAAAATCCTGGCTGGACACAGGCTGCTCGGATGGAAGCTGTGCAAAATAGCCAGCGGATGTTTTAAATCAAAAGGAAAACAGGGAGGAATTTTAAATGGAAAAATTCAGAATTACATTAAATGGTGTTGTGCATGAAGTAGAAGTAGAACGTATCAGCGGTGGCGCACCAAGCCATGCAGCGGCGCCAGTAAAAGCGGCTCCGGCAGCCCCGGTAGCACCAGCTCCGGCACCGAAAGCAGCTGTGGCAGTTCCTTCTGGGGCAAAGGCGGTACAGGCACCGATGCCGGGTAAAATTTTATCTGTAAATGCAGCAGCGGGTCAGGCAGTAAAGCGTGGTGAAGTATTAGCCGTGTTAGAAGCGATGAAAATGGCCAACGAAATTATGGCACCGGTTGACGGGACGGTAAGTGATGTAAATATTTCAGTCGGACAAGCTGTAAGTACAGGAGAAGTATTGATTGTCCTTAGTTAATAGAGAAGGAGGCAGGTACCATGGAGGTTTTAAATGCATTTTCAGTAGCACTGCAGGCCGTATGGGCAGACAGTGGGTTTACAGGATTTACAGGCGGCAATGCGATTATGATCATGGTCGGCTTGATTTTATTGTATCTGGCATTTGCCAAAGGCTTTGAACCACTTTTGTTATCGCCGATTGCATTTGGCTGTATCTTAGCCAATTTCCCGAAAACCGGATTTTTTGAAGATCCGGGCGTTATGCAGGCGATTTCTTATGGGATCAATAATGAAATCTTTCCGCCATTAATTTTCTTAGGCGTTGGCGCTATGACAGATTTTGGTCCTTTGATTGCCAATCCATCGA
>JBOFWE010000249.1:0-4432 GCA_051653465.1 Selenomonadaceae bacterium
CATGCTCCTATCATAGTATAAACTTCAGTACCACAAGCACGATGACAATCGTAAGCGCGATAATCAAAAGCGCCCGCAGATCATCGAGAAAATCATGACGCCCCTTTGGTGTTTGTATATATTGAAAAATCGTTCGAAGATAGCCCCAGATGATCCGCATAAGATCAGCGCACCTGGCCTTCACCCGAAATAAGATACTTGGTGCTGGTGAGTTCGTTGAGTCCCATGGGGCCTCGGGCGTGAAGTTTCTGCGTACTGATGCCGATTTCAGCCCCAAAGCCAAATTCAAAGCCATCTGTAAATCTCGTCGATGCATTGACATATACAGCTGCCGCATCCACCCCATGCTGAAATCTACGGGCATTATCATAATCCCTGGTCACAATTGTCTCTGAATGCCGGGTATTATATGTTTCAATATGTTCCATAGCCGCTTCAAGATCAGGTACAATCTTAATTGAAAGAATCAGATCACTGTATTCGGTGGACCAGTCTTCTTCTGTCGCCAAAACAGCGGTTTGCAAATAGCTACATGTCTTAGCACAGCCCCGCAATTCCACACCTTTGGCGAGCAACGCTTCTCCTACCAACGGCAAAAACTCCGCGGCAATGCCTTCATGTACCAATAGCGTTTCTATGGAGTTGCAGACGGCCGGACGTGAAGTCTTGGCATTTACAGCAATATTGCAGGCCATCGCAAAATCAGCACTTTCATCGACAAATAAATGACAGATGCCTGTCCCGGTTTCAATGACCGGGACAGAGCTGTTTTCCACAACAGTTTTGATCAGCTCCTTACCGCCCCGGGGAATAATAACGTCCAGATAACCACTTAGCCGCAGCATATGCTGAACAGCCTGGCGATCGGTTGTCTCAATAAACTGCACAGCCCCTTCCGGTATACCAGCAGCGTATGCGGCTGTCATCAGCACCGAACTGATCGCCAGATTCGAAAAAATCGCTTCTGATCCACCGCGCAGCATTACGGCATTCCCTGATTTCAGGCACAAGCCGATCGCATCAGCGGTTACGTTAGGACGAGCCTCATAGATGATGCCGATCACACCGAGCGGCACCCGGATTTTATTAATCTCTAGACCATTCGGGCGCCGGATTGAACCACACCCCTGACCAATCGGGTCCGGAAGACCGGCAGTCTGGCGAAGTCCATCCGCCATCTGAGAAAGCCGATCCTCATCAAGCATCAACCGATCCAGCATAGCCCGGCGCAGCCCTTTCTCCCTCGCAGCTTCAAGATCCTTGGCATTTTCCGCCAAAATCATTGCCCTGCGGGCAAAAAGTGCATCTGCCATTGCCTCGATGGCTTGATTTTTAACCTCGGTTGGGAGTATGGCCAGCCGGTTTTCTGCTTTTTTAGCCGCGTTTGCCTTCTCCATAATCATTGACTTCAAATCCATCTTAACAACTCCCTTTTTGTCAGACCATCAAAACCATATTGTCCCGATGGATAACTTCTTTATGAATCGGGCCCAGCAGTATATCTGAAAACTCACAGGTCTGTCGTCCGATAATTTTCTTCAGGGAATGCTCATCGTAGTTGACAATCCCACGAGCGATTTCCCTTCCCCCGGGAGCCAGAACACGAACCGTATTGCCGGCAGAAAAACTGCCGTGAATCTCAACGATCCCTGCCGCCAGCAAACTCGACCCTTCCTGCAGCATAGCAGCCGCACAGCCGGCATCAACAACAAGGTCGCCAACAATAGCTCGGCCAAAGGCGAGCCAGCTCTTACGGACTTTCAGGTGCGATTCCTTTGCCGGAAACAATGTGCCGATCGGCTCGCCGTAGAGAACGCTGCGCACGACACCATCGCGAGCGCCGGAAGCAATCACCATCGTGACCCCGGAATTGACGGCTATTTTTGCCGCCTGAATTTTCGTGTACATACCGCCGGTGCCAAGTTTTGATCCAGCCCCCCCAGCCATTTTTTCGATCTCAGGGGTAATTTCTGCTATTGTGGTCAAAAGCTGTGCATCCTTATCTGTCTGAGGATTGGCTGTATAAACACCCTCAATATCTGACAAGATGACCAAAGCATCTGCATCAACAATCGTTGCCACCGTAGCTGACAAGGTATCATTATCGCCAATTTTCAATTCATCGACAGCAATCGCATCATTTTCGTTGATAATAGGAATAATGCCCATTTTCAGTAGCGTCAGCAACGCATTGCGCGAATTCATATACTGCTTGTGCCGCACCGAATTTTCCTTTGTCAGCAGTACCTGGGCTACCGTCTGCCCGTATTCAGCAAACAATTTTTCATAAATATGCATCAAAATCCCCTGACCGACTGCGGCCAGGGCCTGTTTTTCCGGGATACTCTTTGGCTTTTCAGCAAGCCCCATGCGGTCGATCCCGGCGCCGACGGCGCCCGAAGTGACAAGAATAATTTCCCTGCCCTCATTGGCCAGATCGGCTAATTCCCGAACAAGTCTTTCGATGCGATAAAGGTTCAGCTTGCCCGTTGCATGTGTCAAAGTGCTCGTGCCAATTTTGACGACAATCCTGCAGGCATTCTTCAGCTCTTCACGTGTTTCCATGCGCATAACCTCTCCCAATCTTTATAGCTCCTGCTTATTTCGGTAACTCAATTTTCGTCTTTTGAAAGTTCTTTTTATATAAGAGACCATTGCGTCCAATCACCTGTACAAGGTCAGTATCGGCCCGTTCAGCAAGCATGGTAATTACCGTTTTCGGGTCCTCCAGGCAGTTTTGCAGTACCCTTACCTTGATTAATTCCCTGGCCTTAACCGCCTCGCGGGCACTTTCAACGACAGCTGGCGTCAGGCCATCTTTACCAATCTGAACTACCGGCTCCATCGTAACACCCAATGCGCGCAAAAAGCGCTTTTGCTTTCCCGTTAATGTATTGCGGATCAAATATTTTTCCCCCTATAACTGCTATTATTGTCTGTATTCAAATTCCATATCCCCGATATGAACCGTGTCGCCTTCTTTAATGCCCTTATCCTTTAGCTTTCCTTCGATGCCCTTGATACGCCAGATGTACTGGAAACGTCGTACGGCCTCATCATTGCCAAAGTTCGTCATCGCCACAAGTTTTTCCAAGGATTTACTCGATACAACAAAATCACCGCTGATATCACGCGATATCGTAACTTCATCTTCATCTTTTGCTTCATATACAGCCGTTTTTTCTTCGGCTTCCGGTTCTTCAACATACGTTTCCAGCATCTGTGCTACACACTCCATCAGCGGGCGCAGACCATCATTGGCCGCCGCCGATATCGGGAATATCTTTACCCCCTCAGACGCTGCCAATTTTTCGAGTTTTTCATAATTCTCACGGGCCTGTGGCAAATCCATCTTGTTGGCAGCAATAACCTGTGGACGCCTTGCAATGCGTTCGCTATAGCGCTTAAGTTCCTTGTTGATTTTATGGTAATCCTCTACCGGATCACGCCCCTCAATACCAGAGGCATCGAGCACATGAATAATGACCTTCGTCCGTTCAACATGCCGCAAAAAATCATGTCCGAGACCAACTCCGTCTGCCGCGCCCTCAATGAGCCCCGGGATATCGGCCATAACAAAGCTATGACCTTCATCAAGGCTGACCACCCCGAGCACCGGCGTAATCGTAGTAAAATGATAATCGGCAATTTCCGGACGTGCCGCTGAAACAGCAGCGATCAAGCTTGATTTACCAACGCTTGGATAACCAACCAATCCAACATCAGCTAAAAGCTTGAGTTCAAGAATCAAATTGCGTGCCTCACCTGGTTCCCCAAGCTCAGCAAAAGTCGGAGCCCTGTTGGCGCTGCTAGAAAACTTCGCATTGCCGCGACCGCCGCGGCCGCCTTTGGCAATAACAGCTTCCTGGCCGATTTCTGTCAAATCCGCTAGCACAGCACCAGTTTCCTCATCTTTAATAATCGTCCCCTGTGGCACTTTTACATAACACGTCGGTGCCGCATGTCCGTACTGGTTTTTAATATCGCCATTTTCCCCATTTTTACCGACAAATTTGCGATTAAATCGAAAATCGAGCAATGTGTTCATATTGTTGTCGACGACAAACACGATATCGGCCCCCCGGCCGCCATCGCCACCACTTGGGCCACCCTTAGGCACAAATTTTTCCCGGCGGAAAGCCGACTTCCCATGGCCGCCGTTACCGGCCTTGACCACAACTTTGGTTCTATCAATAAATTGCATAATATCTCCTTTTTCTTTCACAAAATATCTTGTGATGTATAAAAAGCTGGTATTGAATGAATACCAGCTTTTTATGCATCACAATCAATAGCTGTAAATACAATAATACCTGCGTCTATAAAGGCGCAGGTATTCGTTCATTACATAGCTTCTTCTACAGGATAAACGCTGATCTGTCTGTTATAACGGCCCGCGCGTTCAAACGCAACCTTGCCAGAAATCTTAGCG
>JBOFWE010000250.1:0-4795 GCA_051653465.1 Selenomonadaceae bacterium
ACCCCTTTGGTGCCAAAGTACTGCTCTGTCCATTTCAAAATGCTGCCGATCGTCCATACTTCGCCCGCCATCACTTGACCTGCTTCATTTTCTCTGCCTGATCCGCCGTGATCAAGGCATTGATAATTTCATCAAGTTCGCCGTTTAAAACAAAATCCAGCTTATGCAACGTCAGCCCGACACGATGATCGGTAACCCGTCCCTGCGGGAAATTATAGGTACGGATGCGTTCACTGCGATCACCCGAGCCCACCTGGCTCTTGCGGTCGGCGGCAACCTCGCTCTGCTGCGCCTTGATTGCCTGTTCCTGTACCCGGGCCCGCAGTACCCGCATAGCCTTATCTTTGTTTTTCAACTGTGATTTTTCATCCTGGCATTGCACAACGATCCCCGTCGGCAGATGCGTAATCCGGACCGCGGTTTCCGTACGGTTTACATACTGGCCGCCGGCGCCACTGGCACAATACGTGTCAATGCGGAGCTCGTTGGCTTTAATATCGACCTCGACCTCTTCAACCTCCGGCAGCACTGCCACCGTTACGGCCGACGTGTGAATGCGTCCGCTGGACTCCGTTGCCGGCACGCGCTGCACGCGGTGGGTGCCACTTTCATACTTAAGCTTGCTGTAAGCACCACAGCCGTCAATCGAAAACGAAATTTCCTTAAAACCACCAATTTCCGTAGGGTTTGAATCGAGAATTTCTGCCCGCCACCCCTGCTGCTCCGCATAACGCGTATACATGCGGAATAAATCGCCAGCAAATAGTGCCGCTTCTTCCCCGCCAACACCGCCGCGGATTTCAACGATAACGCTTTTATTATCATTCGGGTCCTTCGGCAGCAACAAAATCGGCAGTTCATTTTCCAGCAGCTCTTTTTGCACCTTCAGCTCTGCGACTTCCGCTTCAATCATCTTACGGAAATCGTCCTCGAGCTGTTCAGCAAACATTGCCTTATCCTCATCCAAGGTTTCGCACACCTTGCGGTATTGGCGAAACTTTTCAACCACCGGCAGCAAAGCTGCATGTTCCTGATTGTACCGCTGCCACTTCTTCATGTCAGCAATGACATCCGGATCACTGATCAGCGATTCGAGTTCCAAATATTTATCTTCTACTGCCTGTAACTTGTCCAGCACGTAAACATCACCTCAAACTATCAACTTTCTAATGTCGCAATCTGCTCGGCATTATCGAGGGACGCGCCCTTTGCCTCGGCCGCCGGCGCCTCTGCCTCTACGGTTACGGCTTCCAGTGACTTGATTGCCACCTCTACCATATCGTCCTCCGGCTCATTTGTTGTTATCTTCTGCAGCCACAGTCCCGGCAAAATAGCTACCTGCAGCAATGGATTCTTCGATCGTCCGGAAAAGCGGATGATCTCATAAGAAATACCGGCTACCACCGGCAACAAAACAACCCGCGACAGGATGCGCAGCCACAAATCCGGCCACCCCAAAAAAGCGAACATCACGATACTGACTACCATTACCACCAGCAAAAATGCCGTTCCGCAGCGCGGGTGCAGCGTCGAAAACTTCTGCACATTTTCAACGGTAAGATCAACGCCAGCTTCATAGGCGTGAATGGTCTTGTGTTCGGCCCCATGATACTGAAACACACGCTTAATATCTTTGAGCCGGGAAATCCCATAGATATATACCATAAATATAACCAGGCGCAGCAGCCCTTCAAGCAGGTTCAGCACAACCGGATCCGTAATTGAACCATGAATAAATTTTGCTGCCGCTGTCGGGATGACAACAAACAACAGAACCGCTAAACCCAGGGAAAACAAAATCGTCATTACCAGTTCACGGTCGGTAAGCTGTTCATCTTCTTCCCCGGCCATCTGCGCCGAATACGATAACGACTTTAGCCCGAGCACCAGTGATTCGCCAAGCGAGACAACCCCGCGCAGCATTGGCTTTTTCAAAAGCGGATAGCGCTGGCTGATCGATACCACCGGCTCAACCTTCACACTGATTTTTCCTGAAGGCTCGCGAACGGCAGTTGCCACATGCTTGGGCCCCCGCATCATCACGCCTTCAATGACGGCCTGGCCGCCCACCATTAATTTATCTTCCACTGTAATTCCCCTTTCATAAACAGAATTACCAGAAACATTTACAAGGTTTTGAATATAAATGAAGCAGAGCATCGCTGCTCTGCCGCTCATTTACGTCATTATTTTCCGTAACGCTTGTTGAATTTTTCAATTCTACCGCCGGCAGCAACATCACGCTGACGACCAGTGTAGAACGGATGGCATTTCGAACATACGTCAATTCGCAAATCTTCTTTTACCGAACCTGTCGTAAAAGTATTGCCGCAACCGCAGACAACCGTTGCTTCTTTGAATTCTGGATGAATTCCCTGTTTCATATCCTCTGCACCTCACTTTTCCCCAAATTGGGAATAATTACAAGCCTTCTCTGCGACGGCTTGGTTAGACATAGCTCCCCGACTTTGAGGTAAAGCTAGTCGCTTATTAAGCTATTTTGCAATAAACGAACTTCGTCTATCACCGGATAATTATAGCATACTGCCCGAAGCGGTGCAAGCAAAAGGGCGATTTTCCTGCCGCAGTTTCTTCTATCTAAGGAAGTTTTCGCCGGCGCTTGAAAAATTGCTTTAAATGATTGATAATATAAGTACTGTACGCTGTGCATGCCTGAACATGCCCGTACGCGAAAGGACGAATAACTATGGCCAATGAAAAAACAACGACTGAACCACTGCAGCACAGCTGCAGTTTCTGTAAACGAAAAGTCACCATCCGCAGCCAATATGATATGCCGATCTACGACCCGCAGACAGGCTTTGCCATCTGCAACTCGTGCATCCGCGAAATCTACAATTACATTGCGGAAAATGACACCCAGCAGGCCGAACTGGCAAAATCGGTCTTTGCCGACGAACTTGGCAGCATCCTCATCAAAAACAAACCACATGTGATCAAGGAATATCTCGATGAATACATCATCAACCAGGATCATGCCAAAAAGATCCTGGCGGTTGCGATTTACAACCATTACAAACGCATGAAGTATGCTGCTGCCCCTAAGGATTCCGGCATCGAAATCGAAAAATCAAACGTCATTATGCTCGGTCCGTCCGGCTGCGGCAAGACAGCCCTGCTTCAGCATCTGTCCAAACTACTCGATATCCCGTTTGCCGTAACCGATGCCTCGAGTCTGACCGAAGCCGGCTTTGTCGGAGCCGATGTCGAAGTTGCTGTCCGCAATCTCTATTATGCGGCCGACAAGGATGTAACCAAGGCAGAACACGGTATCATCTACCTCGATGAATTCGATAAAATCGCCCGCAAATCCGGCGCCAACAATTCAATTACCGCCGACCCCGGACATGAAGGCGTTCAGCAGGCACTGTTAAAAATGCTGGAAGGCAATGTCGTCGAGTTCACTGAACGCGGCCAGCGCAAACACCCGGAGGCCCCAACCATCAAAGTCGACACGACGAACATTCTCTTCATCGTCGGCGGTGCCTTTGTCGGCATCGACAAGGTTGTCGCCAAACGACTGCAGGAAGATAACGCCAACATCGGCTTCGGCGCCAAAGTCAAGAGCCGCGATACCAAGCCAAAATTTGACGATCTGATCCGTCAGGTCCGCCCGGAAGATCTGATGAAATACGGCATTATCCCGGAAATCATCGGGCGCCTGCCAGTCATCTGCACCCTTGAAACCCTGGATGAAGATGCCCTGCTGCGCATCCTGACCGAGCCGAAAAATGCCCCGGTCAGACAATATGAAGAACTGCTGCGCATGGACAATGTAGAGCTCGTCTTTACAGAAGAAGCCCTGCGCGCCGTAGCGCAAAAGGCCATCAAGCGCAAGACCGGCGCCCGCAGCCTCAAGGGCATCATCGAGGACATCATGCTCGATGTGATGTTTGACATCCCGCGTTCTGATGCCGCCCGCAAGGTCACCATCACCGAAAAATGCATCACCGACGGCGAGCAGCCTTCGATTGAACCAATGTAACAGCAAAAGGCGCCGCTTAAGCGGCGCCTTTTTTATATGCTTTCCGCTAGCAGCTGCGCCAGCGCAGCGGCAAAGCGCTGATCATCCGCCAGGCTTCGCGGACGCGGCCCCTTCGTCCGTTTGCCGCTGCGGCGTAACTTTGCCTTGACCTCGCGTTCCTCCAGTAAAAAATCCATTTCCCCCGGCTCATATACGCGCCCTGCCGGACTCAGGCAAACTGCTTTTTTCCCGAGCAGCATTGCCGCCAAGCCCCAGTCCTGCGTAACGATGATATCGCCCGGCCGGGCCAGATTGACAATTTTCAGATCCGCCGCCTGCGGCTCGTTGTCAACACAAATATGAAACTCATTTTCTATCTCATGGGCACAACTGGCCACCGTATATACTGCAATCCCCGCTGTTTGTCCTTGCTGACAGCAAATCAGCAAAACATTTTTGGGGCAGGCATCCGCATCGATGATAATCTTCATCCCTTGTCCTTCCTTTTCTCTGCCGGGATCGCCCCGCTGTTTTTCCGCAGGCTCTCAAAGTTAACTGAAATTTCCGAATTGTATTGCTTTTATCAAATTCCTATGATATATTTTTCTTAAACATAAGCTTTTTCTGTCGATGGCAACCAGCATCCGGCAGACGTATACGCCAATATAAGGAGGCAATTATCATGTCCCTGCTCGATCGTTTGCGCAATAAGCGCGGCCAGACAATCGTATTATTTGCGGTGCTGCTGCCGATACTGGTCGGCATGACCGGTCTTGTGGTCGATGCCGGCGTAGCCTATGTCCATAAATC
>JBOFWE010000251.1:0-1278 GCA_051653465.1 Selenomonadaceae bacterium
CTATTTTTCCTTAAACCACACCATATCATCCTCGCCGATATAGCTGCCATTTTGAATCTCAATGATTTCCAGTGGAATCTTTCCCGGGTTTTCCAGGCGATGCTTTGCCGTCTGCGGCACAAAAGCACTCTCGCTCTCATGGATCCACATTTCCTTGCCATCAATGATGACACGGGCCGTTCCGGATAATACCACCCAGTGTTCCGTGCGATGGCAGTGCATATGCATCTGCATGCCGCTTTGCGGCTTTACCTTAATCTTGCGCATCCGGTAATGCGGTCCCGCTCCCAGCATCGTATACGTCCCCCAGGGGCGGTAGACCGTTGTATGCTCCGTAGCCTCCTTACGTCCGCGCTGCTGCAGCTCTTCCACCAAAGATTTCACCTTCTGCGATTCTCCTTTTTTGGCTACGACAATCACATCGTCCGTCTCCACCAGCAGCAGATCATCAATACCGATTCCAGCCACCAAGCGGTCTCGTCCCATAAGCAAGGAATTGCTGCAATCAATTGCCAGGCAGTCACCCCGCATCGCATTTCCCTGGGCATCCTTGGGCAAAATATCGTACATCGCATCCCATGAGCCAACATCATTCCAATAGCAATCGAGGGGAATCATCACCACATGCTTAGATTTTTCTGCTACTGCATAGTCAATGGATATGCTTGGCATGCTTGCAAAAGCCTGTAGGACCTCTTCATAGGATCCTTTTAAGCCAGCAGAAACTTCCGGCGCATATAACGCAAATTCCTGCAGCATCAGACCGGCACTAAAGGCAAACATTCCCGAATTCCAATAATAATTACCGGCTGCCAAATAGGACTCAGCTGTAGCAAGCGGCGGCTTCTCTTTGAATGATGCCACCTTATAGCCGCTGCCCAGCTTCTCTCCGGCTTCAATATAACCATAACCAGTTTCCGGCTTATCCGGCTGAATGCCAAACGTAACCAGTTGCTGCTCCTTGGCCTGAGCTTCTCCCTCGCGGATACAGCACTCAAACCGTTCATAATCACGGATCACATGATCTGCCGGTGTCACGAGCAGCACCTCATCTTCACTGCAGGCCAATTTATCAAGGCAGTATTTCACTGCCAGACCAATAGCTGGTGCGGTATTTCGACCCACTGGTTCTAAAATAATATGCGCTGTATCAGCACCACATTCACTGAGTTCATTTTGGACATGATAAAAATACTGCTCATTCGTCACAACAATAATATCCGGCGGCTTAACCAGCGGCAAAAAACGCTCAATTGTCTTAACCAGCAAGGACTGCTG
>JBOFWE010000252.1:0-2097 GCA_051653465.1 Selenomonadaceae bacterium
TTACGATAGAAGTCAATGCCGTTGCCGGAAAACTATTCACGGTGGATGAGCTGATGACAGAGGAAGGCTTTGGGGCAGTATTTATTGCTACCGGTGCCGGGCTGCCGAGCTTTATGGATATTCCGGGCGAAAATTTAAATGGTGTGTATTCTGCCAATGAGTTTTTGACCCGCTGTAATCTGATGAAGGCGTACCAGTTCCCGGTGCATGCGACTCCGATCCGCATCGGCAAAAATGTCGCTGTTGTTGGTGGCGGCAATGTGGCGATGGATGCAGCCCGCACCTCACTGCGACTCGGCGCGGAAAATGTCTATATTGTTTATCGGCGCGGGGAAGAGGAACTGCCAGCACGGCTTGAGGAAATTCATCATGCCAAAGAAGAGGGCATTCAATTTTGTCTGTTAAATAATCCGGTGGCTGTCCTTGGTGATGAGCAGGGCTGGGTGAAGGCGCTGCGCTGCATTAAGATGGAACTGGGTGAGCCGGATGCTTCCGGTCGTCGTCGTCCGCTGCCGGTAGAGGGATCGGAATTTGATTTGGCAGTCGATACGGTTATTGTGGCAATCGGACAGGGCCCTAATCCGCTGGTGCAGTCAACCACACCGGGAATGGAAACCAACAAGCGCGGCAATATTGTTGCTGATGAAGAAACTGGTGCGACGACAAAACCGGGCGTATTTGCCGGTGGAGATATCGTTACGGGGGCGGCCACTGTCATTTTGGCAATGGGAGCCGGTAAAAAGGCAGCAGCTGCGATTGACCGTTATTTACAGGAAAAACGCGCTTGATAGCTTTCTGGAGATGAAGTTTGAGCGGCAGGTGACAAGGGGCCGGTAGGCAGCTTTTTGTCACCTGCTTTTATATGTTATGTTAGGATAAAGGACGAATTGATATGATGAATTTTGCCGCGATAGACTTTGAAACCGCTAATAACCGGCGCAACAGTGCCTGTAGTGTAGCGATCGTTGAAATTAAGGACGGAATCATTACCGATTCCTATTACACGCTGATTCGCCCGCCGCAGATGGATTTTAGTTATTTTAATATCCAGATTCATGGGATTCGCCCGGAAGATGTGCGCGAGCAGCCGACTTTTGCCGAGCTGTGGCCGGAACTTCGCCAGCGTCTTGCCGGCAGGATTGTTGTCGCTCACAATGCGCAGTTTGACATGAGTGTACTGCGCAGCTGTCTGAAGGAATACCAGCTGGAAAAACCGAAGTTCAGCCATTGCTGCACCGTGAGCATTGCCCGAAAAGTGTGGCCGGAACTTGAAAACCATAAACTTGATACCGTTGGCAATTATCTGCAGTTGAGTTTTCAGCATCATAATGCCTTGGATGATGCCAGAACCTGCGCGGCTATTCCCTTGCTGGCAGGGAAAAAACTGCAGGTGGATAATTTTGCGTCGCTGGCACTGCGTACCGGGGTTATAGTCAAACCATTTGAATAAACAGGAGGAATTTTGTGATTTTAGTCAGTGCCTGTCTGCTTGGCAGGAAAACAAAGTATAATGGCGGGTCAAACCCGCACGGACTCTTGATGCTGTATGAGGCCTGCGGCCGATTTTTCCCTGTGTGCCCGGAAGCCCTTGGTGGACTTGTTGCACCGCGTCCACCAGCGGAAATTAATGGCGGGGCAGGCCCTGAGGTTTTAGCCGGGACTGCGAGCGTTAAAAATCGCGAGGGGGAAGATGTTACCGCTGCCTTTGTTAAGGGCAGTGAACAGATGAAAGCCCTTCTTGGCGAGAACAGGATAACAGCGGCGATACTGAAGGAAAACAGTCCTTCCTGCGGCGTGAAAAATGTCTATGACGGTTCGTTCAGCGGGAAAAAAATAAAAGGACAGGGCGTTACGGCGGCCGCTTTGGCTGCAGCCGGGGTGGCACTGTATAGCGAACACGATCTCAGTCCGGATCTGATTGAGCGTCTGATAAATGAAGATGATTTGGAAAGTTGACAATTTCAGCTGGTTTGTGATATTATATAGAAGCTGGTAACGACAGCAGGCGGAAGTGGCGGAATTGGCAGACGCGCTAGACTTAGGATCTAGTGTCCACGACGTGCAGGTTCAAGTCCTGTCTTCCGCACCAGTTGTAAA
>JBOFWE010000253.1:0-6360 GCA_051653465.1 Selenomonadaceae bacterium
TGATATATGCTATAATATTTTTTGTAGCAGCGGCACAGCCGACTGCTCAATAGAACAGCATATGGGGGCATAGCTCAGCTGGGAGAGCGCTTGCATGGCATGCAAGAGGTCAGGAGTTCGATCCTCCTTGTCTCCACCATAGCGAAGATAAAGGTTTGCAGATTTTCTGCAAACCTTTTTTGTTTGCCATGGGGAAGATGAAGTCTGTTATTGAAAAAATTACGATATCGTAATTGTGTTCTGGGAAAAGATGGGCGTCCACCGATAAAACTTTCTGTGATATAATGGAAAACAATAGACGAAGCAATAAGGAGCAATGAGATGATTACAGGTGAACTGAAGAATAAAATTGATAAAATATGGGAACTTTTTTGGACGGGCGGGGTGACGAACCCGCTGGATGTCATTGAGCAGGTCACGTATCTGATGTTTATCCGAGACCTTGACGATACCGATAAAGCCCGCAGCCAGTCGAGCGTGATGCTGGGCGTGGCTCACACCAGTATTTTTGGTGAAGACCAGCAGAACTACCGCTGGTCGGTATTTCGTGATCTGCCGGCGGCTGCGATGTATGAAGTTGTGCAGACAGGAGTATTTCCATTTATCAAGGATCTGCACGGTGACAAGGAAAGTACGTATTCCAAGTACATGGCGGATGCGATCTTCAAGATTCCGACGCCGCAGCTTTTGGAAAAGATCGTCACAGGACTCGATGAAATTGACTGGAAGAACAAAGATATCCGTGGTGATGTCTACGAGTATTTGTTGTCAAAAATCGCTACGGCCGGCACAAATGGCCAGTTCCGTACACCACGTCATATCATTCGGATGATGGTTGAGATGCTTGATCCGAAGCCGGAGTTTATGATCTGCGATCCGTCCTGCGGCACGAGCGGGTTTCTGGTATCGGCGGGCGAATATCTCAAGGATCGATATTTTGAAGAGATCTTCTACAATAAGGCGAACAAGGAGCATTATAACAACGAAATGTTCCATGGCTATGATATGGATCGGACGATGCTGCGCATCGGCGCGATGAACATGATGACGCATGGGGTGGAAAATCCGCAGATTGAATACCGGGACAGCTTGTCTGATCAGAATACAGACAAGGACAAGTATGACCTGATCCTTGCCAATCCGCCGTTCAAGGGCAGCCTTGACTACGACGGTGTGGCGGCAGATCTCCTGAAGGTGACAAAAACTAAGAAGACGGAATTGCTGTTTCTGACGCTGTTTTTGCGCATGCTTAAGCTCGGCGGCCGCTGCGCCTCGATCGTGCCGGACGGCGTGCTGTTCGGTTCCAGCAAGGCGCATAAGGAAATCCGCAAGGAGATCATTGAAAACCATCGCTTGGAGGCCGTGATCTCGATGCCATCCGGCGTGTTCAAGCCATATGCCGGGGTATCGACGGCTGTGTTGATTTTTACCAAAACGGAGTATGGCGGCACGGACAATGTCTGGTTCTACGATATGCAGGCGGATGGGTACAGCCTCGATGACAAGCGATCAGCGATCGAAGCAAATGATATTCCAGACATCATTTCTCGCTTTAAGGCACTGGACAACGAAACAGGGCGGATGCGCACGGAAAAATCTTTCTTTGTGCCGAAGCAGGAAATCGTCGACAACGAGTATGATCTGTCGATCAACAAGTACAAAAAGGTGGAATATATTCCCGAAGTCTATCCCACGACGGAAGAAGTCTTTACCGACCTCAATGAGCTTGAAATACAGATTACCAGTGGCCTGGCCGAGCTGGAGGAAATGCTTTGATGGTAAATAGGGATCAGTGGAAACAGGTGAAGCTAGGAGATTTAGGGAATATTATTACAGGAAGTACACCAAAAACAAGTGATGGATGGAATTATTCTTCTCCAGATGTTTGCTTTTATAAACCAAGTGATATTTCGGAAAATAGAGTTTGTTATTTGAACTTTTCGGAAAACTATATTTCAGAAACTGCTAGTGCTAAAGTGAGAATGCTTCCAGCAGGAAGTGTTTTAGTTACCTGTATTGGTATTATTGGGAAAATAGCTATATTGGAAAATGAAGGAACATGTAATCAACAAATAAATGCTATTATTCCAACAAAAGATAAATGCAACAATAAGTACTTATCACATTGTATCTATTATAATAAACCTTTATTACAGGGAATGGCCAATGCTGCCGTAGTTCCTATAATAAATAAAAAGCAGTTTTCAGAGGTTTCAATTCCCTTGCCTCCTATTGAAACCCAAAAACAGATTGCCGCCATCCTCGATAAGGCCAGCCAGTTGATTGAACTACGTAAGCAACAGTTGGAGAAAATGGACCTGCTGATTAAAAGCAAATTTATCGCGATGTTCGGTGACGAAAAAACGGCGTTTCGCAAATGGGAATGCAAAAAGGTATCAGATCTTGCTGAAGTAAATGTTGGCGTTGTCATTAAGCCAGCTCAGTATTATACAGATGAAGTTATTGGAACTAAAGCATTTCGCTCCTTAAATATTGGCGAGATGAAAGTAAATGATACTGAATGGGTATATTTTTCTGAAGAAGGAAATCAAGTAAATAGAAAATCAATTTTAAGAGAAGGACAATTGCTAATAGTTCGTTCAGGGTATCCGGGAACAGCTTGTGTGGTAACTAAAGAATATGAAGGATGCAATGCAATTGATGTTATTATTGCTACCCCTGATTTTAAAAAAGTAAATTCAGTGTTTTTATGTGCATATACGAATTATGCTCATGGCAAAAATCAGATAATGAGAGGAAAGTATGGTGCAGCACAACAGCACTTTAATGTTGGTGCGTATAAAAACCTTATTGTAGGAGTGCCTCCTATTGCCCTGCAAAACGAATTTGCCGCTTTTGTTGACAAGGTGGAAGCGCAAAAAGCCGTAATGCAGGCCAGTCTTGCCAAGCTGGAAATCAACTACAAGGCCTTGATGCAGCAGTATTTTGGCTAAGAATATTACATAGCTGGAAATGTTTGACGATATAGGCTGGAAGCAAGGGGCGTATATCTAATCTTAAAGCTCGAGGTGCCCTATGACGAACTTCGATTTTCTTACCCAGGAGATACAGTTTGAACCTTTTGCCAAGACGGCGATTGCGGCGGAGAGGATCTTTGCGATTGATGCAGCTTCCTCGGTTGTCGGCTGCCGGCGGGCCATGGAGTTTGCGGTGAAGTGGATGTACTCGGTTGACCGGTCGCTGGTTTTGCCGTATCAGGAAAAGCTTGTGACTTTGCTCAATACCGATGAATTTAAGGACATCGTAGGTCCGGATCTGCACAAGCGGCTCAACTACATTCGTCTTGCCGGCAATACCGCCAATCACACACCGAAAAACATCACCCGCGATCAGGCCCAGCTTACGCTGGAGAACCTCTACGCCTTTATGGATTTCATTGCCTATTGTTATGGGACCAAGTATGCGCCGGGCAGCTTTGATGCGCAATTGCTGGAGGGGGCATCAAAGCTACCAATACAGCAGGAACCGGCATTGCAGCTTGACTTAAAGGAACTCTGCAAAGCCAATGAAGCAAGTGTGCCGGTGATGACGGAGCGGCGCGAGGAGCGCGAGGGCAGTTATGTCGGTCAGCCAATCGATTTTAGCGAGGCCAAGACGCGGCAGGCGTATATCGACGTGATGCTGGCCGAAGTCGGCTGGCAGCGGGGCAAAAGCTGGCTGGAAGAATATCCGGTCGAGGGCATGCCGAACAAGGCTGGAGAGGGCCGGGCTGATTACGTGCTATTTGGTGATGATGGCAAGCCGCTGGCGGTCGTTGAAGCGAAGCGCACCAGTGTGGATGTGGTCAAAGGCCGCCAGCAGGCAAAGCTCTATGCGGATGGTTTGGAAAAGAAGTTTGGCCGCCGGCCGATCATCTTTATGACCAATGGTTATGAGACGAGAATGTGGATCGATCAGCAGCAGGGCTATCCGGAGCATGTGGTTGCCGGCATCTACAGCCAGCGGGATCTCGAGAAAGAATTCAATAAAATGAAAATGCGCAGTTCTCTGGAAAAAGCCCAGGTCAATGACGAGATTGCCGGGCGTTATTACCAGAAAAATGCGATCAAGGCCGTAACCGAAGCATTTGACGCGCGCAACCGCCGCAAGGCACTTTTGGTCATGGCTACCGGCAGCGGCAAGACACGCACGGTCATCGCTTTGGTTGATATTCTGCTCCGTCATGGCTGGGTCAAGAACTTCCTGTTTCTGGCCGATCGCAACAGCCTGGTGACGCAGGCAAAGCGCGCCTTCCACAATCTTCTGCCGGATCTTTCCCTGACGAACCTGGTGGAAGAAAAGGACAACAGCAAGGCGCGGGGCGTTTTTTCTACCTATCAGACGCTGATGAACTGTATCGATGACAGCCGGGATGAGACGGGCGGAAAACTCTATACCAACGGACATTTTGATCTGCTGCTTGTCGATGAAGCCCATCGCAGTATCTACAATAAATATCAGGATATTTTTACGTATTTTGATGCCGTGCTGGTAGGGCTTACGGCAACACCAAAAAATGAAATCGATAAAAATACATACGGAATATTCGAGCTCGAAGCGGGAGTGCCAACCTATGGCTATGAGCTCGAACAGGCGGTTCAAGACGGTTATCTTGTCGACTATCGTTCGATTGAAACCACGCTGAAATTCATGCAGGACGGTATCGTTTACGATGATCTGTCCGAAGAAGAAAAGACGGAATATGAGGCGACCTTTGCCGATGAAAATGGTGAGATTCCCGAGTCGATCGGCGGCAGTGCTTTGAATGAATGGATTTTCAACCGCGATACGATCCGGCAGACCTTGCATATTTTGATGACGCAGGGGCTTAAGGTCGAGTACGGCAGCAAGATTGGCAAAACGATTGTTTTCGCCAAAAATCATGCGCATGCCGAGAAAATCCTCGAGGTTTGGAACCAGGAATATCCGCATTATCCGGCCGGGTTCTGCCAGGTCATTGACAACAAGATCAACTATGCCCAGAGCCTCATTGATGAATTTTCCGATGCGAAGAAATGCCCACAGATTGCGATATCCGTGGATATGCTCGATACAGGTATTGATGTGCCGGAAATTTTGAATCTGGTATTCTTCAAGAAGGTTCTGAGCAAGGCGAAGTTCTGGCAGATGATCGGCCGGGGAACACGCCTTTGCCCAGGCCTTGTTGACGGGGCGGACAAGACAGGTTTTTATATTTTTGACTTCTGCGGTAACTTTGAATTTTTCCGCGTGAATAATGGCAAGGGAAAAGAAGCACCAGCAACCATCAGCCTGCAGCAGCAGCTTTGCAATCTTAAGACGGAAATCGTATATAAGCTTCAGGGTATGGAATATCAGACCGACGAACTCACGGAACTGCGCCAACGTCTGGTGTCAGAACTGGTTGGCCGGGTGCAAAGCCTCAATCGGGATAATTTTGCCGTGCGCCAGCATCTGCGTTTTGTCGATCTGTTTGCTGATCCGGCAGTCTACCAGGCTCTTTCATATGAGCAGACATTGCAGCTGAAGGAGCATATCGCACCTCTGCTTGATCCGGAAGCGGAGGAATACACAGCAGCCCGCTTTGATGCGCTTCTGTATAAAATCGAGCTTGCCTATATTGTTGGGGATAGCTATAAAAAGGCGGGCAATGATCTTTGGAAGAAGGCCGAGGCATTAACGCATTACGGCAGTCTGCCTGAGGTCAGGGCAAAAAAAGATCTGATTGAAGCGGTCGTTCATACAGATTATGTTGCGAAGGCTGGAATCAATGAATTCGAGCGCATCCGTACGGACCTGCGTGATTTGATGAAGTATGTCGAAAAAGATCCCCGTGTGCGCTATGATACCGATTTTACTGATGAAATACTGGAAGTGCGGGAGGAAGTGCCTGTTTATGATACGAGCGATCTCGTCAACTACCGCAAGAAAGTCAGTTACTATATTCGCCAGCATGAAGATAATCCGGCGATTGCCAAGTTAAAGGGCAATCAGCCGCTGAATGGGCAGGATATCGCCGCATTGGAGAAAATTCTCTGGGGCGAACTTGGTACTAAGGAAGAATACCAGCAGGAATACGGTGATATGCCGCTCGGCGAGCTCGTGCGCTCCATCATCGGTCTTGATCGGCAGGCAGCCAAGGCCGCTTTTGCAAAATTTATGAATGCATATTCGCTTGATTCACGGCAGATGTATTTTATCGGCCAGATTATCAACTACATTGTCTGCAACGGAATGCTCAAGGATCTCACCATACTGCAGGATAGTCCATTCAGCGACCGGGGTGATGTGAGCTTGCTGTTTCAGGATGATATGAATTTATGGATGGATATTCGCCAGACGATAGAAGGAATTAATAGTAATGTGAGAGCCGCATCGTAA
>JBOFWE010000254.1:0-1339 GCA_051653465.1 Selenomonadaceae bacterium
AAAAATCTGAGGGGAAAGAAAATGCGAATCATCAGAGCATGATCAGTGTCAATGTCCACAAGCTCGATTTACTGATGGATCTTGTTGGTGAGCTCGTGATTGCCGAGGCTATGGTTACACAAAACCCTGATTTAGCTGGTCTGGAATTGAAAAATTTCAACAAGTCAGCACGGCAATTGAAGAAAATTAGCGGGGAACTTCAAGATGGGGTGATGGCAATCCGCATGGTTCCGCTGACCGGGACATTCCAAAAAATGAACCGGATTGTACGCGATATGTCACAAAAACTAAACAAAAGTGTGGCCCTTCATCTCGTTGGGGAAGAGACCGAGGTCGATAAAAATGTCATTGAGCATATATCGGATCCATTGATGCACCTGATTCGAAATTCGATTGATCATGGCATTGAACTGCCAGAAGAACGGGAAAAAACCGGCAAACCGGCTACCGGAAACATCACTTTGGAAGCTAAAAATGCCGGCAGTGAAGTTGTCATCAATATCCTTGATGATGGCCGGGGCCTTGACCGCAGTCGGATTTTGAAAAAGGCCCGGGAAAATCAACTGATTCATAAAAATGAGGCGGAACTGACGGATAAGGAAATCTATTCATTTATTCTAGCCCCGGGATTTTCAACCAATGAACAGGTTACCGAGTTTTCCGGACGTGGTGTCGGGATGGATGTTGTCACGAAAAATATTCATGCGGTCGGCGGCAATATCATTGTCAACAGCGAGCCGGGGAAAGGCTGCATTACGACGCTGAAGATCCCGCTGACGCTCGCTATTATTTCCGGCATGACAATAAAAATTGGCAAATCGCATTATACGGTGCCCATGGTTTCCATTCGGGAATCCTTCCGGCCGCTGGCCAAAGATATTATTCTTGACCCTGATGGCAATGAGATGATCATGGTTCGCGGGCAGTGCCACCCGATTGTGCGACTGCATCGGCTCTACGGCATAAAAACGGATGTTCTCGAGCTGACGGAAGGGATTATGGTGATGGTCAAGACCGAAAAGCTGATTATCGGGCTTTTTGCTGATGCACTTCTTGGTCAGCAGCAGATTGTGGTCAAGCCAATCCCGAGCTTTATAAAAAATATCAGCAAAACCCAGGGGATAACGGGATGTACGCTGCTGGGGGATGGAAATATAAGCCTGATTTTAGATGCTGCCGGCATTGCCGGGCGCATATGAGAGGCGGCCGGTAGAAAAGATTTGTGAGAGGGAGATGAGCATGATGGCGGAAGACCTGATGGAACTTGATGAAGATACCCAAAAGGACAAATACCTGACATTTTTTATTAAGGAGGAGATTTACGGAATTGATATCCGCC
>JBOFWE010000255.1:0-3125 GCA_051653465.1 Selenomonadaceae bacterium
CTTCGAACGATTTTTCAATATATACAAACACCAAAGGGGCGTCATGATTTTCTCGATGATCTGCGGGCGCTTTTGATTATCGCGCTTACGATTGTCATCGTGCTTGTGGTACTGAAGTTTATACTATGATAGGAGCATGTTTATGACAGAGAAGCAACATCGGGTCGGATTATTAGGCGGAACCTTTGATCCGATTCATGTGGGACACCTGATGACTGCAGAAGCAGTAAGGGATGAGTATCATCTGGACCGGGTTTTATTTATACCCGCGGCTAATCCACCGCACAAGCAAAACCAACAGGTGACGCCGGCAATTCACCGTTTTGTCATGACCTTGCTCGCAACCTGTTCGAATCCGCACTTTGAAGTGTCTTCCTTGGAAATGAATCGGCCGGGACCGTCATATACAATCGATACGATTTATGAACTCGTCCGTCGCTTTGGCAAAGACACGGAATTCTACTTTATAACCGGGGCTGATGCTATACAGGAAATACCGACCTGGGATCGGATCGAAGAGCTGTTGGGACTGTGCCAGTTTATCGCTGCTACCCGGCAAGGCTGTTTGCCGAATGTCGATAACATTCGTGAATACTTCGGTGAGCTTGGACGGGAACGCATTCACCGGCTGGCAACGCCTGAGCTGGAAATTTCCTCAACGGATATTCGTGACCGGATAAAAAAAGGTTATTCTATTAAATATATTGTCCCTGAGCAGGTGGAACAATATATTCGCAAGGAAGGCCTTTATCTTTAATCAAGGAAAAGCCCATTTTGGGCTTTTTTGCATGAAGTTGAAAGGGAATTCTAACGGAAACAGCGAATTTCTTACGATGACACAAAAAAGGATATGGTCGAGATGAACAGCAATGAAATAAAAGAAAAATTGGCGGGACAATTGAAAAAAAACCGGTTTCTTCATTCAGTTGGGGTTGCTGAGTGTGCCGCTGAATTGGCGGCGCATTATGGTGTTGATGTGGAGAAGGCATATCTGGCAGGTCTGCTGCATGATTGTGCCCGAACCTTCGCTACCCTTGATTTGACTAAGGTTGCTCATGACATGCAGTTACCGGTTACACAAATTGAAATGAGAACGCCAATACTGCTGCATGCTGCGATTGGGGCGGCCATGCTGCCGCATGAATACCAAATCGAGGATGAAGAAATTCAGCAGGCGATTCGTTTCCATACGGTGGGGGGACCGTCGATGACGGATTTGGATAAAATCGTTTATTTGGCGGATATGATCGAGCCGGGAAGAAAATATCCGGGGGTTGATGAGTTGCGTCGTCTGACGGCAGTAAAAACACTCGATCAGGTTATGCTGACTGCGTTTAGTCAGTCAATTGCCTTTGTGCTGAATAAGAATAATGTCATTCACCCGGATACTGTCGCTGCGCGCAATGAAATCTTATTAAAGGAATAGGCGCTTATGCGAAATAATACGAGTGCAAACATAGCAAAAAAAAGGAAATTAAAGCGGCGTCGGCGCAGGGTGAAGGCGGGGCGTCTGCTCGTCTGTCTGCTGCTCATCATTGCGCTTTTGGCAGGAATTGGTTGGGGCGGCTATTATATCTATCAGTGGGGCGCGGCAGTTAAAGGCATGTATGATGAGCATCAGCTGCAGACAGAGCTAAAGCGCAAGAGCCAGGACCAGCGTTTTGTCAATTATACGAATATCCTGCTACTGGGCCTGGATGAAGGCGACTCACAGGCAGAAGGATCTATGCGCCGGGCCGATACCATCGTGTTGTTGAGTTTTGACAAAGCCAATGGCAAAGTTCGTTTTCTCTCGATTCCGCGTGATACATTGGTCACAATACCGGGACGCAAGAGTCAGGAGACAATCAATAATGCCTTTTCTTATGGGGGGGCTCCGCTGACACAGCAGGTAACGGGCCAGCTGCTTAATATTGCAATCCATGAATACATTGCGGTTGATATCAAAGGGATGATGGCCCTGGTTGATGCACTCGGGGGAATTGATCTTTATGTAGAGGATGAGATGGATTACGAAGACCCGGCGGCAGAACTGGCTATTCACCTGCACAAAGGATATCAGCATCTCAATGGAGAACTGGCCCAGCAGTACTTGCGCTTTCGCAGCGATGATCTAGGGGATCTTGGTCGTGTGCATCGTCAGCAACGCTTTATCAAGGCGATGTATGAAAAAATTACTCGCCCGGACACACTTACCAAGCTGCCGGCGGCAGCTGATGTAATGGAGCAGCAGGTGGTAACGAGTCTTGAGCTGAATAATATCCAGCAATGGTTCACGGTAATTCGGGGGCTCCAGACGGAACATCCGGCGGCAAGCATTCTTCCCGGCAGTCAGGCCAGTGGTGACAGTGGGTGGGTGCCCGATCAGGCTCGAATTGCGGTGCAGATGCAGGAACTGTTTCCGGAGATGACAGTAAATGAAAATAAATGAGAAAATTGCTAAACGTTAAGATAATAAATTCAAGGGGGAATATAATAAGTGTTTCATTCAGTAGAGGATATGTCCAGATGTATTGCCAAGGCGGCAAATGAAAAAAAGGCCAGAGATATTGTGATTTTGGATATGAAAGAGCTTACCGCAGAGACGGATTATTTTATCATTGCCAGTGCTAATAATGCCCTGCAGGCAAGAGCCATTGCTGACAATATCGAGGATGTCTTGGCAGAGCAGGGGGTAAACTTCCTGCACAAAGAAGGCTATCGTGAAGGCGATTGGATTTTGCTTGATTATGGCGACTGTGTTGCCCATATCTTTGTCGAAGAAAGTCGTGAATTTTATAATTTAGAACAGTTGTGGGGCGCCGCTGAGCTTACGCCTTACAAAGAGTAGAGGTATATATGGAAGAGGAACGCAAGGTAATGAAATACGGGCCCAGTACAGTTGCGATTTTAAAGGCGGTCCGGGCCAGCGATATGGGGGTATTTCTCGATGCACAGACAGGCAATACGGCCGATGACATTTTGCTTCATAAGACCCAGCAGACAACACCGGTTGCTGTAGGCGATGAGGTAGAGGTGTTTTTGTATCGGGACCCGAAGGGGCGTCTAACCGCCAGCATGCGGACACCTAAAATGAAGGAAGGGCAGATTGCTCGTCTGAAGGTTATCAACATCAGCAAGGATGG
>JBOFWE010000256.1:0-2462 GCA_051653465.1 Selenomonadaceae bacterium
GGGCTCAATACAAATCTTAAATCACTGGTTAAAAATGGTCTGCGCCCGATTTTGCTGGGTCTGCTCTGCTGGTTTGTCGTAGCCAGTGTATCGCTCATTGTTCAACATATCATCGGCCTTGTTTAGGCGCATAAAAAACAGCCCTTCGGGGCTGTTTTGTGCTTTTTGTCATCTTTTTTTTGTGATAATTTCTTTATAATAAAAGCTGCGCCATATAAAATAACAGCAGATAAAGGAGTCGGCCGGTGAGCAGAAGAATTAGGCAGGAGAGAAAAGCACTTGAGAAAATGATTAGTATGTATTGTCGGGGGCAACATCAGCCGAAAGCCGGACTTTGCCCGGCCTGTCAGTCGCTGCTGGCATATGCACAGCAGCGACTGGAAAAATGTTTTTTTGGTGGGGAAAAACCTGTATGTGCCAAATGCCCGATTCATTGCTACGCTCGGCAGCGACGGCAGGAAATTGTCGCAGTTATGCGTTATGCCGGGCCGCGGCTCGTTTTTCGGGATCCATGGGCTGCTTTGTTGCATCTTATGCATACGTTGTATCCAGCACCAAAGCTATGTAAAATAAGCAGGAGGCAGGATGCTGGCGAATAAAAATAAAAAATGGGATTCTGGCGATCGTCATTTACTGCGGCGTGGTTTGGGCTTCGAAAGGACTTTGCTTTACAGCAAAGTCCTTTGTTGTTTTTAGCGGATGCTTGTTTGTGAAATATTATAATGTTAAAGCAGGAAAAATAAATGGTGTCAAGGAATAAATTCTCAAGCTTTATTTGTACATTGTTAAAGGAAGGAGTTTTTTTGAACAATATGGTGAAATATTCTTCTAGTATGTTTGTGGAAAGCAAAATGTAAATTAATAGAGGAGTAGAGGATAATATGAATGAATTGTTTAAACATCTGAAGTTGGTAGCACTTGTTGGTGTGCTTTTTGCTTGGGCGAGCGGATGGTGTGTAGTCGAGGCGGAATCGCAGTCCCTTGAATACGAGGATGGATCTTTTTATGTTGGCGAGGTTGTCGACTCTTCACCAAATGGATATGGAACAATGATGTATCCAAATGGTGGACAATATCAAGGTGACTGGGTCAATGGTAAAGCAGAGGGACATGGGATTTGGCAAAAAAACAATGGTGACCGGTATGAAGGGGATTTTCAGAGCGGAAAAATGAATGGTCAGGGAATATATTCTTATCCTGATGGAGTTCGATATGAAGGTTCTATGGTCGATGGCGAAAAGAAGGGGTATGGCGTTATAACGTGGCCGAATGGTGACCGATATGAAGGGGAATTCAACCAGGACTGGGCCGAAGGGCAGGGCATTTATAATTATGCTGATGGAACCCACTATGAAGGGACTGTGGTCGATGGCGAAAGAAGCGGTTATGGAGTTATGACATGGCCGAACGGTGATCGTTATGAGGGTGAATTTCTCAAGGACCAATTTTATGGACACGGGGTTTTTGTTTATGTGGATGGACGTCGTTATGAAGGTAGTTGTGTCAATGGCAGGAGAGATGGAATGGGCACATTGACTAGCCCCGCAGGGTTTTCTTATCAAGGCGAATGGAAACAAGATTTGCCAAACGGACAAGGTCGGTATAACTATCCTGATGGATCTTGCTATGAAGGTCAGGTTGTTGATGGCAGAAGGCAGGGATGGGGGATTTTTGTTTTTCCTAATGGGCAGCGTATGGAAGGCGAATGGGAAAATGATGCCCCCAAAAAAACAAAGTGAGTAAAGGGTCTTGTTGACATCTGTAATTTTTGTTGAGTTAAGGTAAGGCAATAGTTTCTATTTAGCGATTGTAAGATCCATCCAAAAAGAAAAACAGCAGGCTCCGCAATGAGCCTGCTGTTTTTCTTTTGGTGTTAAATCAGGTTATGGATCTGTATATTAAAACCGCAGTGGTTGGTCCGCGGTTTTAATCAGTATTTATAGTCTTTCACTTCGACTTTATCGCTGGCTTGATAAGGGGCAAGCGTCGAGACCATTTTCATCTGGGCCTTGGAGTTGTTGATGCAATAGTGAACTTCGCCCGGTTCGATATGGATGAACTGCCCGGCAGTAAGATGATTGACTTTGCCATCGACAACAATGTCAATTTCACCCTCCATGATGTAAAAATTTTCTTCCATTACATTGTGATAGTGAGCCGTGAAATCCTGGCCAGCCTGGAATTGGACCAGCGCAAAATTCATGCGCGGCCCTTTCATCAGGTATTTGGGGCCGCTGTCGCCAAAGCGATATTCCTCATCTTTTTCGTCAATGATATACATAATCGTTTGCCTCCTTAAATTTTTAAAGTCCCGGGGCCCGCCAAAGAGGCCGGGTGATGTTTTGCTGGCACAATGCCAGCTGAGCTTTATACATTTTCCGCCATGGCTCGTAAATTTTCTGATAGACGGCATGGTTTTCGGGATTCGGTAAATAGGTTTTGTCCCAGGCAATCAGTTTTTC
>JBOFWE010000257.1:0-2445 GCA_051653465.1 Selenomonadaceae bacterium
GAACTCTGGAGGAAATTGTCGGGCAGGAGCGCGCAGTTCGCTCGCTCAAGGCAAAGCTCAGCTCCCCGTACCCGCAGCATTTGCTGCTCTATGGGCCGCCGGGGGTTGGCAAGACGACCGCGGCGAGGCTTGTGCTTGAAGCAGCCTGCCAGGAAAAACATACGCCGTTTCGTGAAAATGCGCCTTTTGTCGAGACCGATGGGACGACGCTGCGCTGGGACCCGCGCGATATGACCAATCCCTTGCTTGGCTCGGTGCATGATCCGATCTATCAGGGGGCGCGCCGTGATCTCGCGGATACCGGGATTCCAGAACCAAAACCGGGGATGGTAACTGATGCCCATGGGGGGATTTTGTTCATCGATGAAATTGGTGAAATGGATGAAATGCTGCAAAACAAGCTGCTCAAGGTGCTCGAAGACAAACGGGCCTACTTTGAATCGGCCTATTATGATCCGACGGATGAAGGCGTGCCGCAGTATATTCGCAAGCTCTTTGATGAAGGGGCACCGGCGGATTTTGTCCTGATCGGGGCGACGACCCGCGACGCCGGGCATATCAATCCGGCGCTGCGTTCACGTTGTGCGGAGATTTACTTTGAACCGCTCACACCGAGACATATACAAAAAATTGTCAGCAATGCGGCCCGCAAGCTCAAAAGTGAATTGCAAGAAGGCGTCGCGGAACTGATCAGCGAATATACCATTGAAGGCCGGAAGGCGATCAATATTTTGGCGGATGCTTACAGCCTGGCGCTGCAGCGGACCGGAGACCAGGAAGATTTGCTGGTGACGAAGGCGGATATTTATGAAGTGGCCCAGGTCAGCCGCCTGTCACCGTTTGTCACAAAAAAAGCCTCGGATAAAAGTGAGGTCGGCAAGGTATTTGGCCTTGGCGTAGCGGGCTTTCTTGGTTCTGTTATTGAAATTGAAGCGGTTGCCTTTAAAGCGCATGAGAAGAACAAGGGCACGGTTCGTTTTAATGAGACGGCTGGCAGCATGGCCAAGGATTCCGTGTTTAATGCGGCCTCGGTGGTGCGAAAACTCACCGGCGAGGATATTCATGATTATGATATCCATATCAATGTCATCGGCGGCGGCAATATCGACGGTCCGTCAGCGGGGATGGCGATCTTGGCGGTACTGATGTCAGCGATTACCGGCCGAAAGATTCGCCAGAATGTCGCCGTAACCGGGGAAATTTCAATTCAGGGCATGGTGCGCCCGGTCGGCGGTGTCTTTGAAAAAGCCTACGGGGCCAAGCAGGCTGGGGTGACAACCCTGGTCATCCCGAAGGAAAATGACAAGGATATTCCGAAGGACCATCTGGGGCTTATCATTCATCCGGTAACCACGGCTGAAGAAGCACTGGCACTGTTACTCGAGGACTAAAAAACAGGATAATATAACAGAGGGTGGCTTGCCGCATGCGGTAAAGCCCCTTTTGTGTCATAAACAGAGGATGTGAAAAAGTTGATTGAAAGAGTTCCTCCGCAAAATATTGAAGCCGAGCAGGCGGTTCTCGGGGCGATGTTGATAAAAAAAGAGGCTATATCCGAAGTGGCCCAGCTGCTTGAGGCGAGCGATTTTTACCGGGAAGCCCACCGGGTCGTTTTTCAGGCGATGCTCGAACTGTTCAATCGCAACGAGGCGGTTGATTTGATCACCGTAACAGAACAACTGCGCAAAGACGAGCTGCTCGAAAAGGCCGGCGGGATTGCCTTTGTCACCTCACTGGCAAACAGCGTGCCGACAGCAGCGAATGTCGAGTATCACGCGAAAATTGTCAAAGAAAAAGCGCAGATGCGAAATCTGATCAATTCGGCAACGGCGATAGCGGGCATGGGCTATGAGGACACCGAAGATGTGGCAGTTGTCATGGACAAGGCGGAAAAAATGATTTTGGAAGTTGCCGCCAGCCGTGATAACAGCGATTTTACCCCGATTAAAAATATTCTTCTCAGCACGTTCAGCAAAATTGAAATGCTGTACGAATCAAAAGGCGGGATTACTGGTCTGGCAACCGGCTTTAAGGATCTTGATAAGCTGACCTCAGGCCTCCAGCCTTCCGACCTCGTGCTGGTGGCGGCCCGTCCAAGTATGGGGAAGACGGCCTTTACCCTGAATGTGGCGACGAATGTCGCGGTAAAGGAAAAGAAAGCCGTCGCCTTTTTCTCTCTGGAAATGTCGAAGGAACAGCTGGTGCAGCGTATGCTCTGTGCCGAGGGTGCCATTGATTCCCAGCGGCTTCGCATTGGTGAACTCGATGAAAAGGATTGGGGCAAACTTATCAGTGCGGCTGACCGGCTGGCAGCTGCGCCGGTCTTTATCGATGACACGGCCGGAATCACGGTGATGGAGCTGCGCTCGAAGGCCCGCCGCCTCAAAGCAGAGCATGATCTCCAGCTGATCATCATCGACTATCTGCAGCTGATGCAGGGCCGTT
>JBOFWE010000258.1:0-3550 GCA_051653465.1 Selenomonadaceae bacterium
ATAAATGCCCCGATATTCGGCATTACCATGCCGCTCAAAAACCGGCCAAACTTTTGCACTTTTTCCTGCGTGCCGCCGGCTGTAAACTCCTGGCTTGTCATAACTATACCTCCAATACTTTCTTTACTTGCAGTCGATAGTAATTCTTTAAAATAAGGCCGATTTCAATTTCGGCTTCGTCTTTTATTCCCGTTTGCAAACAGCTGCGAAACGCTTTGCTCTCGAGCAGCATTTGGCTCAAGTGGCTCATGACCTCAAGGGCCGTCTTGCTGCAATTTTCCGGGACCAGCATAATGATCCCCAGGCGCAGCGTCTCCAGCTTCCCATTGTTTTTCACGGACAGACCGTCGTTTTGAAACTGTATTGCGCCAAAATACGGTTTCGCTACCGCCGCGGTCCGGCAATGCAGCAAAATCATTTCCTGCCCGGTAATAATCGTTCCCCCAAGCTCCTCGCGCTTTTTCAGTGCCGCTGTCAAGAGAAGCCGCTGCTCTTCCTCTGGCAAAAGCGCCTCACTGACCTGCCGTATCACTGCATCCAAGCTGGCAGCACTTTCCGCTGGCAGCAGAAAAAATCCTTCCAGTATGTCAACAATGGCCTGGGACGATGCCGCCAAAACAGCAATCTTATGCTTAAACGACCACTCCGGCTTAGTCCTGACGGGTAGTGGCGCTTGCACCATTTTCACCTGTTCCATCACCCGGTTGATCTTGACCTTATCCTCCTGAAACAGCAGCGGATTGACAACCACGACCGGCAATTCACTCTTTTCCAGTGAAACCGTGGCAATGACAAAATCAATCTGCTGATTTTGCAAGGCCTCCGTATCGATATGCAAAATCGAAATCACTTTTTCAATGACAATATTGTCATATTCCTGCTTAATCCGGACCGCCAACAGCTTGGAGGTCCCGATGCCCGTCGGACAGGCAACCACTACCCGAAATAAGCGTTTCGGACTTTTAGGCCGGTCTTCAAGGGCTGCGCCAAGATGCATCGCAATATAGCCGATTTCAGCCTCCGGCATCACGACCCCCAGCTGCGTCTCTGCGGCTTTGGCACAAACCCTGGCAATATCCATCAATTCGGGATATTGGATTTTGATCTCGGCTAACAGCGGATTGCGAATGTCCATTTTCATCTTCAACCGGCTGATTGCCGGTCCCAGATGGTTGACCAGCCCCACGAGTAAATTCTCGCCCGGCGGCAAAAATTGCCCGGTCTCTTTTTCTGCGATCCGGATCATTTCCTTGGCCAGCTTTACCAGCTGGAAACTCCCCACAGCCTGTGCTACGGTTTTTTCCTGGCTGTATTGATTTTTGGCTCCCAAAAGATGCATCGTAATATAGCCGATTTCATCCTCCGGCACCGCCAGGGAGAAATCCCTTCCAATCGATTGCGCAATATGCGCGCCAATCTGATATTCTTTTTTCTGCTTTAAGTCAGCCAGCAGCTTTTGATCAATCGTTATCTTCTCTTCTTTTTTCAGGCGCTGCACGGCCAGTGCCAGATGCACCAGCAACCCGGCATAGGCACTGTCGGCCATCTTATCGCCCCGGTCTTTTTGTGCGTCATCAACAGAATGTTCCAGCTTGCTGATGGTCTCCCGATCCATCAGATTCAACAGCCGCCGTCCTGTCTTGCTGCCGTCCTTTCCCGGTTCAATGCCATGGCGCAGCAGACCCAGAAGCTCCTCTTCATTATTGTGTTCATAAATAAACCGGACCACCGCGTGGCGGATATCCTGCTCCGCTCCGGCCACATAGACACCCAGTCCGGGCTTGCGGATCAGCTGCAATTTATGCCGCTCGATCCAGCCTTCCAATTTATCCAGATCATTGCTGATCGTTCCTTCGGTCACTTTGAGTACGGTCGCAAAGCTGTACAGCTTGACCGGCTCCTGATTTTGCAGCAATTCCCCTAAAATCAAATTCTGCCGCTCGGCCGGTGAAAAGGACAATTCCTGTTTGGCCGCATCTAAAATCAGCAAAATTCCTTCACGCTGCTGTGCATCCGCCTGCAGGCGGATTCCCGTTCCCGTCTTCTTATCGAGTCGGTACCCGTAGGCAGCGAGCCACTGCTCTACTTCCTCCATATCCCGCAACACCGTTTTATTGCTCACCTGCAGCTGTTTTGCCAAAGCTGAAATCGTCACATAGGAGGGTTCCTGACAAAGCCGCATTAACAAAGGCTTTATTCTTCCTTGTATTTTGCTTTCTTTCATAAAACTGCCTCCTATGCTCGCACTCGCAATTCTTCTGCCGGTAAGGCCTGTATTTCTGCTATCTGGGATTAGCTCGGCATCACGACAAGCGCTTTACCAGCTCATCATATGCCGGACTTCCCATAAAATTCGTTATTGATATATGTTCTGCCTGCGGAACTCTCAGTCTGGCGCGCTCAGTCAGGCTCTCATGCGTTATGACAATCTGCGCCGTCAACGGAATCTCATCAATTGCATAATTCACCACTTCAATCGATAATCCCGCTTTTTTCAATTTATTTCGCAGCGTGCTTGCTCCCATCGCACTCGATCCCATGCCGGCATCACAGGCAAAGATAATCTGTTTGACATCGCGCTTTGGTTCCGTCACGGCAGCCTTCTTTCCCTTTAATTCCTGCATCTTTTCTTTTGCCTGTTCGAGGTCGTCCTCATCGTTTTTATCATTGGCCTTTTTCACAAAGACCGAGGCCACCAAAAAGCTCACGACCGTTGATACCAATACGCCCGCCAGCACCGCAAAATGGCCACCCTTCGGGCACATCGCCAGCAGGGCAAAGATGCTTCCCGGTGACGGCGTTGCAATCAGCCCCGCGCCCAGAACGACAAAGGTCAAGACTCCGCTCGCCCCGCCGAGGATTACCGCCAACAGCAGCATCGGATTCATCAGCACGTACGGGAAATAGATCTCATGAATCCCGCCGAAGAAGTGGATGATTACCGCGCCCGGCGCCGACTGCTTGGCCATGCCTTTGGAAAACATCCAGTAGGCCAGCAAGATCCCGAGGCCCGGACCTGGATTGGGTTCCAGCAGGAAGAAAATCGATTTACCCGCTTCCTGGGCCTGCTGGATGCCGATCGGGCTCAATACCCCATGGTTCATGGCATTGTTTAAGAACAAAATCTTGCCCGGCTCAATGAAAATCGAGGTCAGCGGCAAGAGCCCCGCACTGACAATCGCCTCTACTCCGGCCTTGAGTATGCCGTTGAGGGCGAGTACCACCGGGCCTACGCCCGTATAGCCAATCAGCGCCAAAATTGCGCCGATAATTCCTGCGGAAAAATTGTTGACCAGCATTTCAAAGCCTGCCGGAATTTTTCCCTCAATCATCGCATCAAACTTCTTGATGATGTAGCCGCCCACCGGGCCCATAATCATGGCCCCCATAAACATCGGGATGCTCGCCCCAACAATCACGCCCACCGTGGCAATTGCCCCGAGGACGCCGCCTCTGGCCCCGCTGACGGCCCGTCCTCCGGTATAGCCGATGAGCAGTGGCAATAAAAAGGTGATCATGGGTCCGACTAAGTTGCTTAAGTATTCGTTCG
>JBOFWE010000259.1:0-5114 GCA_051653465.1 Selenomonadaceae bacterium
ATATTGGCGGTGTCGTCCATACCCATTCGACATGGGCCACGATCTGGTCGCAGCTGGGACGCAAGATTCCTCCCTGTGGAACAACGCATGCCGATTATTTCTATGGCGATATTCCTTGTACCCGCAAGATGTCCGTGGAGGAAATTCATCGTGACTATGAGCAGGAAACAGGGTTGGTTATTGCTGAAACCATGACTGGTATGAATCCGCAGCATTGCCCGGCCGTTCTTGTCAATGATCATGGACCGTTCAGCTGGGGGGAAACACCGGCAATGGCAGTGCACAACGCAGTCGTTCTCGAGGAAGTGGCAAAGATGGCCTATTACACGGAACTTATGCAGCAGAAAAACAGCATGGACAAAGTTTTAATGAATAAACATTTTTTGCGAAAACACGGAAAAAATGCGTATTATGGCCAAAGATAAAGGCTGGTAGAAAAGCTTTGTTTCGTAGTATTATTAGGAAGAGAATTTAGCTAAACACAGATGACGCTATTAAGCCGCCTGCCCCGTGGATGCTTTCCTGGAGGACAGGCGGCTTATGGACTGTAAAGAACGGGCTGCTGTTTATCACTTTATCTGTCAGCAGCAAACGCGAAAGGGATTTGCAATATGGATTTAAAGACAAAACTGATTAATCTCGTTGATACAGAAAATAAAAAAAATCCGTTAACGGACCTGCAGATTGCAAAATATTTGAATACGACGCGGGAAAATGTGACGAACATGCGCAAGGATCTTAACATAAATAATTCGCGCCAGCGGCGTTATCCCTATTTAAAGGCAGCCATTCTGGCTGTTCGCAAAGATCTGCCGGCTATCAATGTTTCTGATCTTACCCGGCGACTGATTGAACAAGGGTTTTCTATTTCCCGCAAAGTAGTTGAGGAGTTTTTGCCTTTACTTGAACGCGAGCGTGTGGTGAAAGCGGAGGATACTGCTGGCGGCACGGACCCTTTTCGGAAACTGATTGGCAGTGATGGCAGTTTGAAAAATTTGATTGAGCAGGCTAAGTCGGCGATCCTTTATCCGCCGAAAGGTCTGCCAACACTGCTGGCGGGGGAGAGCGGGGTCGGGAAAAGTCTTTTTTCTCAGACGATGTATGAATTTGCCCGGGAAAATGGGATTATACGAGAAAGTGGTGCGTTTATCGTCTTTAATTGTGCGGATTATGGTGACAACCCACAACTCCTGTTGTCTCTGCTCTTTGGCTATACCAAGGGGGCTTTTACCGGAGCTGTCAGTGATACCGCCGGGCTTGTCGAGCAGGCAGATGGGGGACTGCTGTTTCTTGATGAGATTCATCGACTTCCCCCCAAGGGGCAGGAAATATTGTTTTCTATCCTCGACCGGGGGTGCTTTCGCCGCCTTGGTGAAAGTGGTCCGGAACGCTCCGTGAAGCTGATGTTCGTCGGTGCGACAACGGAAAACATCGAGGATACCTTGCTGCTGACTTTTCGCCGGAGAATTCCGATGATTGTGCATTTGCCGGCGCTGAAGGACTGGTTCTTAAAGGAAAGAGTTGAGCTGATATATACAATTTTTCAGCAGGAATGCAACCGGATCAATGCCAAGATTTTTATTGATAAAAATGTCGTCGAAATTTTGGCGTTTAAAGAATTCAAGGGAAACATTGGCCAGCTCAAGAGCATGATCCAGGTATTGTGCGCTCACGCTTTTATGAATTTTCTGCAGAACAAGCAGGCAGAAAAAGATGGCCTGGTGTCGGTTGAAGTCGCTGGCATATTAAACTTGGTAGATTCTTTTCAGGATGGAGCCTTTGCCGAATATGAATACTCTGAGATCCGAAAATACTTGAAAAATCTAATTTTGCTGCCGTTTGCGGATCCGGCCTTTATGGCGGAAGGCGATTTTATGCATCCGGTGTATCAGGCGGATAAGGATATATATCGAAGCATTGAAGGCAAGTATGAAGAGCTTTGCAATCTCGATCTTCAGGAAGGTGAAATGGAAAATATCCTGTGGGCGTTTATTTTGAACCGGTTTGGCGATGTGATCGGGGCAGTTGAGGATGAGAAGGAGATTTTTTCCCTCAAGGAGCTCAAAACGTTTGTGCGGTCAAGCATTTTGACTTTGGTAGAGGCCTTTATGGAGGAAATTATCCGGGAGAGTCAAGCTGCTAAGATCAATAAAAATGCTTTCAAATATTTGGCAATTCATCTGGAGGAAGCCGTACGGAAAATAAAATTAAATCAACGCATTGTGAATATCAATTTTTCCAAGATAAAAAAGGAATTCGCGGTGGAATATACGTTGGCGCATCGGCTGGCAGAAAAAATAGAGCAGGCAGAAAAAATTCAAATTACAGAAGATGAAATTGCGTTTATTGCCCTGTACATGAAGGCGGCTCTTCGCCAGGAAGAAAAAAAGAAACATGTGGGAATTATCATTGTTTCTCATGGCAGTATAGCCAGTGCCACGGTAAAGGTGATTAAGGAACTGCTGGGAACAAAAGCTCCGGTTGCGCTTGATATGCCGTTGAATGAAAAGCCGATTAATATATACAACAAAGCAGTGGCGATGGCGAAGGCGATTGATCAGCAGCAGGGCATCTTGTTTTTAGTCGATATGGGCTCCTTGACCAATATCGGTGAAATTGTAATGCAGCGAACGGGGATAAAGACGCGGACGCTTGACCGGATGGACTTGCTGCTGGCGCTGGAGGCTTCGCGCAAGGTCCTTGTGGGCGATGTTTCTCTCGATGAAATTTATTTTTCCCTCAGCCGGGAAAATATGAAATACAAGTATGCAATGGAAACACAAAAGGATAAACAAAATGCAATTATAACGATCTGTCTGACGGGGGAAGGGAACGCAAAATACATCAGTCGTGAAATCCAAGCGGTATACCCGCAGATTGACTGTTATGAAATGAGTGCGATTGATGAAAATATTGCCGCCAGAATTAGCGAGATCCAGACGGAAAAAAATGTTTTAGCGGTTGTCGGCACCATCGATCCCAAGATTTCGGGGTTGAATTTCATCCCTTATAATAAAGAGATTTTGCGCAATCTGGAACTATATTTATCACAGCCAGGCGGAGCCGAGGTAACGCAGCTGATCGAAAAGGACTTGATTCTTTACGAACCAGAAATTTATGTAAAACGTGAGTTGCTCGAATATATCTGTACTTTGCTCACCAATAAAGGTTATGTAAATAAGGGGTATCTGGCCTCGGTTTTGCATCGGGAAGATCTTTTGCCGACTTTCAGCAAAGGCAATACAGCCGTGCCCCACGGAACCTCGACCGAGGTTTTACAGACGAAGTTTGTCTTTGCCAAACTCAAGGAACCGATTGACTGGGGCGTTGGTAATGTGAATTTTTTGCTGATGCCGGTGTTTCGGGCAGATGATAAGGATATTGTGAAAAAAATGGTGAAGATTGTTCAGGATGAAGCCTTTATAAAAGCGATTCGACTCTGTGACAGTGCGACTGGATTTCGGCAGATTATTATTGAGCGGGTAAAGCGTTTATAACCCTTACCGTTGCTTTTTTGCTGGCGGTATACATTTTGCGATACAAAAGGCGGGAGTCAAGCTTGAAATCGTTTTTTGTAAACGAGTTGCGGATCTTGTGTTTAAGGGCTTATACAGCAGGGAATAATGGGCTCGCCTATACAAGGAAAAGTTTGGCATGGTATTTGCAATAGAATAAGGACGTAGGGAGAAAAAGGGGTGGTTGAAGAAGCAGGAAGAAGGGAAAGTCAAGAAATAGGAGGATGGATATGGACTTGGGGTTAATTGAACTCGACCTGGCAGCTGAAACAAGCCGTGACGTTATCGCTGTTTTAGGGGAAAAAATGTTAGAAAACGGGTACGTGAAAAACAGTTATATCGATGCGGTCATCGAACGGGAGAAAAACCTTCCTACGGGATTGGATCTGGGGGATTTTTCGGTAGCGATTCCGCATACAAATGCTGAACATGTCATTTCATCGCATATCGCGATTGCCGTTCTCCGGAGACCAGTCGTCTTTTATTCGATGATCAACCAGACAGAAAAACTACAGGTCGACCTGGTGCTTTTACTGGCAATCAATGATCCGGAAGGACAGGTATGTCTGTTGAAGAAACTGATGGGGATATTCCAAAATAAAGGTTTGTTGCAAAAGATCAAGGCAGCAAAAGAAAAACAAGAAATTGTAGAACTTCTTGGAACGGTTGCATTATAAATGATTAAAACAGGAGGGATATTGTTATGGCACAAGTCAACGTTCTATCCGTATGCGGTTCCGGGACGGTCACTTCGTCAATGGTTGCCAGCAAGGTAAAAGAATTTTTAGAAGAACACGGGTACAGTGTGGCGACCACGGAAGCCCGACCGACCGAAGCGCTGAATCTTGCTCAATCGGGCCGGTTTGATTTCATTACTTTTACCAGTCCGCTGCAGTCGGGAGATTATGGCATGCCGACGGTCAATGCTTTTGCCTGTCTGACCGGTGTAGGGGAAGATGAATTTTTTGCTGAAATTGAAAAAATTGCCCGCGAGCTAAAGCGATAACAGGTCGCGTGGTAGGAGAAATCCGTATCATAGATGAATAGGAGAGCTGATCATGTTAGAGTTAATGAAAGGGATCATAGATTCTTTTGGCGCAGCGATTATTGTGCCGGTCATCATCTTTGTAATTGCTAAAGTTTTCAAGGTTACAACAAAAAAATCTTTTTTATCGGCTGTTTATGCGGGTGTGGCCTTGCAGGGGTTTGTGCTGCTGCTCAATTCGTTTACCCCGATCATCACCCCGGTTATCAATCGAATGGTACAGAGCACAGGCGTAAATTTGCCGGTGTTTGATGTCGGCTGGCAGGCAACCTCACTGGTAGCTTTTTCGACAAGTGCGGGTATGATTTATCTCGGACTGGGAATTGCCTTGCAGACTGTGCTATTCCTGGTTAAATGGACGGATGTATTTCAGCCCTCGGATTTGTGGAATAATTATTCCTATATGGTTTGGGGAGCAATGGTCATTGGGGTCACCGGGAATTTTGTTCTTGGCATTGCCTGTATGGTTGTTTTAAATCTGTACAGCTTATTGATTTCTGAACTGGTGGCGAAACGCTGGTCTTCGTATTACAACTATCCGAATTGTACGATTA
>JBOFWE010000260.1:0-1003 GCA_051653465.1 Selenomonadaceae bacterium
TACAGTGAGAATTTCTCCGTTTTCGATCGCAACACACATGTTGTATACCAGGTCATGTCCAAGCAGACAAGCCTCCGGTTGAATGATTTTTACTGGCATCAGGCAAGCCTCCTGTCTAAGAGAAGTACCGCATCGAGCATAACGTTGGCGGCGGTGATGATTTCAGCTTCATGGGTATATTCCTGCGGACAATGACTATAGCCATCTACGCTTTGGACAAAGAGCATACCGGCTTTCGTCAGGCGCGCCATATTGGCGGCATCATGTCCGGCCATGCTCACCAGCAGGCGGACGTTTTCTCCGTTGCCCACAGCCGCCTCGCTTAAGGAATCAATAACAAGCGGATCCATTGGCATTTCCGGCTGGTCAAGGTTTACCTTGCGGTCGATGCGAATCTTGCGGCGGGCAGCGATTTCCTGTAGGCTATCCCCTAGCTTTTTTAATGCCTGCTGTCGCTTTTTGGGATCTGCCGTACGAAGATCCAGTGTCAACACCGTGGTGCCAGGAATAATATTGGAAGCGTTGGGCTCGACAAAAATTCGGCCGATGGTTGCAGCGACATCTTCAAAAGCACGCTCACGCATGATGTCTTCTACCGCCAGACAAACCTCAGCGGCGGCGTTCAGAGCATCTTTACGATTTTCCAGCTGGGTTGTTCCTGCATGATTGGCTTCGCCGATGATGGTGATGATTTCGCGGTAAATGCCCGTGATACAGGTGACTGCGGCCACCGCATCTTGTCGATCAAAAAGCCGGCGCCCTTGTTCGATATGGCATTCCAGAAACCCGGCGATACTGTCTGGCGGCAGTCTGGCCGCATCGGCCTGCAAAATATCACCGCCTAGCCGGCTGATAGCGCTTTGCAGACTTTCTCCCGTGCTTCGATCTTTGATCTGCACTAAATCCTCTGTTCTTAGCCGTCCGCTAAGGACCTTGGTACCCAGTGTCGATACAGAAAAAGAATTTGGTTCCTCTCCGGTAAAGGATACCAGTTTGAGCGGGT
>JBOFWE010000261.1:0-5129 GCA_051653465.1 Selenomonadaceae bacterium
AATATCGTGATTTTTATCCTGCATGTTTTTTCGTATATTTACGGAGCTCTGGTCAATTGTAAACTGGCCCTTTATCGCAGTGGTGTTTTGCATAAAGCCGAATTAGACTGCTTTGTTATCAGCCTTGGTAATATTACGGTAGGCGGTACAGGGAAAACCCCGACTGCGCAGCGTTTGGCCCGCGATATTCGGGATATGGGATACCGGGTCGTAATTTTAAATCGCGGGTACCGGGCAAAGTGGAAAGGCGAGGTCGGTGTTGTATCGGATGGCAAAAAGCTCTATATGTCAGCGGCTGAAGCTGGCGATGAAGCCTTTTTACTGGCGAAAAACCTGCCGAATGTGCCGGTGCTGATTGGGCCTGAACGGGCGATCACCGGCCGCTATGCAGTCGAACATTTTCAGGCGGAAGTGGCGATCCTCGACGATGGTTACCAGCATTGGCAGCTCGTCAGGGATCTTGATATTTTACTGATTGATGCAATCAATGTCTTTGGCAATGGGTATATGCTGCCGCGCGGAACGCTGCGCGAGCCGGTGGAACATCTCGATCGGGCGGACGTCTGTCTGCTGACCAAGGTGGATCAGGCGGCGGCGGGATCCTGTGAATACATCCGGGAAACAGTTGCCGAGCACAATGAAGAGGCCCTGGTTGTAGAGAGTATTCATCTGCCGCGCTGCTTTATTGAAATCGGTGACTGGTATCAGGGGATTGCCGGTGACGGCATTGATGTCGCTCATATGGCTGGCAAAAAAGTAATGGCCGTATCCGCAATCGGAAATCCAGCTTCTTTTGAACAGACAATCAGTGACATCGGGGCTGTTGTCGTTGAAAGTCAACGGTATCCGGATCATCATGATTACACAAAAGAAGAGATTTTTGATGGCATGCAGCAGGCGCAGGAGCAAGGTGCGCAGGCGATTATCATTACGGAAAAAGATGCGGTGAAAATACCGCGCAGTATTATTGAATCTGAACGTCCGTTGCCGATATATGTCATTAGTATAGAGGTCACCTTCCAAAAGGGCGACCGTGAATTTAAGGAACTGCTTCAGGCCAGCCTGGCAGCGAAGATACCGAAAGAAGTGATTTGATGAGAGTTTTATGCGTGATTCCGGCAAGGTATGATTCGACTCGGCTGCCGGGAAAACCGCTGGCTGATATTGCCGGCAAACCGATGATTCAGCGCGTATATGAGCGGGCTGCTACGGCAAAAATGCCGGAGCTGGTAGTTGTGGCGACAGACGATGCAAGGGTGCTGGCTGCGATGGAAAGCTTTGGCGGCAAAGCTCTGATGACGGCGAAGGATCATCCAACCGGTACGGATCGGCTGGCAGAAGTTGCCGGGGTTTATGATAATTATGATGTAATCATAAATGTTCAGGGCGATGAACCGCTGATTGCTCCGGAAATTATCGATGCTCTGGCCGCTGCGTTTACGGAGGAGCCAGAGCTTAAAATGGCTACGGTGATGACGGAGATTGAAAATGCGGAGAAAAATAATCCCAATAATGTCAAGGTTGTCACGGATAAGAACGGTTATGCGCTTTACTTTTCGCGCTCCCTGATCCCTTATCCGCGTACAGCCGGAGTCGTTCCTGTATATAAGCACATCGGCATTTACGCCTATCGGCGTGATTTCTTGCTTGCATATGCGAAAATGCAGCCGACTCCACTGGAACAAAGTGAATCGCTGGAACAACTGCGGGCTTTGGAAAATGGATACCGCATCAAGGTGATAAAAACCGATTGCAAATTTGTCGGGGTGGATACTCCGGAGGATTTGGCCAGAGTAAATGCTATATACAAAGAAATAGAAAATAAGTAAGTGATTTGAATCAGAGAAAGGTGGTAATTACATGAATACAGTATCAATTGGTAATTTTAAAGTCGGAGATAAACAGCCGCTCGTACTTTTGGCGGGGCCGTGCGTACTGGAGGGCTTTGAACGCAGTCTTGAAATTGGGCGCGGCATCAAAGAGATCACGCAGCGCTTAGGAATCCCGTATGTATTCAAGGCTTCCTTTGATAAAGCAAACCGGTCTTCTTTTAACGGGTTTCGCGGCCCGGGAATCAAGCAGGGTCTTGAATGGCTGCAGGCTATAAAAGAAGAACTCCAGGTTCCGGTGGTCAGTGATATTCATGCAGAATCACAGGTTGAAGCAGCTGCTAAGGTGCTTGATGTCATCCAGATTCCGGCATTTTTATGCCGGCAGACAGATCTGCTGTATGCTGCAGCAAAATCCGGAAAAGTAATCAATGTAAAAAAAGGGCAGTTCCTGGCCCCGAAGGATATGAGCAATGTCGTTGACAAACTGCATGAAGCCGGCAGCTCGGAAATCATGCTGACAGAACGTGGAGCCTCCTTTGGCTATAACAATCTTGTTGTCGACATGCGCTCGTTCCCGATCATGCGATCCTTTGGTTATCCGGTCATCTTTGATGCAACCCATAGTGTGCAGCTGCCGGGCGGCGCTGGGACGGCTTCGGCTGGCAATCGTGAATATGTTGAATATCTGACCCGGGCTGCTGTGGGCGCCGGTGTGGATGGCTTATTTATGGAAGTGCATGATAATCCGGAAGAAGCGCTTTGTGATGGGCCGAATATGGTATATCTCGACAAGCTCGAAGCCTTGTTAAAAGATGCGCTGGCTATTAATGAAATCGTAAAAAAGCATAAATAAACTGCAGTTTATACAGTAAAACGGGGGATTTAGCGATGATTAAAGAAAAGGCAATTGAAACGCTTACGATTGAAGCCGATGCCGTAAAAAAACTGATCGAACGCATCGACGAGGAATTTGAAAAAGCTGTGCAGTGCATTTTAAGCTGTCAGGGCAGGGTGATTATTACAGGAATGGGCAAGTCCGGCCATGTCGGACAAAAAATTGCTGCCAGTCTGGCTAGCACTGGTACGCCCTCCTTCTTTATGCATCCGGCAGAAGCCTTCCACGGGGATCTTGGCATGGTAACGGAGCATGATGTTGTGATTGCCATATCAAACAGTGGCGAGACGGCTGAGGTCGTCAATATCCTGTCGATCATCAAGCGCATCGGCGCGACGATCATTGCGATGAGCGGACGCCGGGAGTCCTCTCTGGGACGAAATGCCGAGCATTTTATCGATGTTGGGGTTGACCGCGAAGCCTGTCCGCTCGGACTGGCTCCGACCGCCAGCACGACGGCGACACTGGCGATGGGTGATGCGATTACGATAGCGCTGTTGTCGGCCCGTAACTTTACGGCGCAGGATTTTGCTGTATTCCATCCGGGAGGCGCACTTGGCCGAAGACTCCTGCTTACGGTGGAAAATGTCATGCACAGCGGTGAGGACAATCCGGTTATCACGATCGACAAGACAGCCAAAGAAGCGTTGTTTATGATGACGGAAAAAGGCCTTGGTGCGACCTCGGTTGTCGATGCTGCCGGCTCGTTTATCGGACTAGTCACCGATGGCGACATCCGCCGCTACCTCTCCAAGGGCAGTGAGTTCCTCGATGAAACTGTAGAACATCTGATGACGAAAAACCCGCAGACCATTACGAAGGACAAGCTGGCCGCCGGAGCGCTGAGCCTTATGGAAAAACATAAACCGCGACCAATCACCGTCTTGCCGGTTATTGATGAAAACAATCATCCGATCGGGATTGTCCATCTGACAGATCTGCTGCGACAGGGAGTTGTCTAATGCAGCTGCAGCAGGATGCACTAGAGCGTGCCCGTAAGGTCCGGCTGATTATTTTTGATGTGGATGGTGTTCTGACCGATGGAAAGCTGCATATCGGTCCGGAGGGTGAGTGCTTCAAGAGCTTTAACTGCCAGGATGGACTGGGGATCAGTCTGGCTAAAAAATGCGGGCTGAAAACAGCCATCATTACCGGGCGGGAATCGGCTATGGTTGCTGTTCGGGCCGCAGAGCTGAAAATGGATGCGCTCTATCAGGGACAAAAAAATAAAACGGCGGCATTTCAGGCCCTTTGCCGGGAGTATCAACTGCAGCCAGCGGAGATCGCCTATATTGGTGATGATCTCATTGATTTGCCGATCATGAATCGTGTCGGCTTTGCTGCTACTGTTAATAATGCCGTGGCGGAAGTAAAAGCGATGGCGCATCTTGTCTCCGCCCGGACCGGCGGTGATGGCGCCGTACGGGAAATTTTAGAATTTATCCTGAAGGCACAGGATTCCTGGGATAAAATGATTCAGGAATATAGTGAGATGCCATCATGGGAAAATATAGAGCAATAAGCGAAATTGTGATATGATATACAGAATGAAGCTCTTTTTTCGGGGGATATGAAATGCAATATAAAATCTTTAAGTTTATAAGCTGGCTTCTTTGCCGGCTGCCTCATGGGATGCTTCTGTGTTTTGGTAAATATATGGGCCTGTTGTATTATTATCTTGCCAAAAGGCAGCGCCAGCGTGCCGTTGCTCAGATGCGAGCGTCAATGGGCAATAGCAACGCCGAAGCGGAGGCATTGATCCGTCAGTCCTTTATCAATATTGGCCGCAATTTTCTCGAAGTCATGTACATGCCCAATTTGACGATGGAAAACTTTGAGTCCTACATGGAAATTCACCATATGGAGCGGATGAAGGCGGCGCTGGCAGAGGGGCATGGCGTGGTGATTCTGACCGCTCATATTGGCAATTGGGAATGGCTGTCCGCCGCACTGACCTTTTCCGGACTGCCGTTGACGGCCATCGTTAAACCGCAGCCAAACGAACAGCATACGCGGCTGCTCAATGAGTTTCGTGAAATGGTGGGGGTCGAAGTGTTTTCACGCGGCACCAGCGAATTGCTCGGTGCTACGCGGGCGCTTAAACAAGGGAAATGCCTGGGCTTTCTCGTCGATCAGGATGGTGGTCCTGGCGGAGCTTTTATCGACTTTTTGGGAAAAGAGGCATCAACGCCTATGGGGGCGGCTGTTTTTTCGAAAAAGTTTTTGTCGCCGGTCGTACCGGCCTTTATTCTGCGCAAGCCGGATGGCAAGCACAAGGTAATCATTGGTGAACCGCTGCGGTATGAAGATCATGGCGATGCCAATAAAGACCTGTTTGATTTTACTGTGCGGATGACACGAATTGTCGAAAAGCTTATTTTGGAAAATCCGTCGCAGTGGCT
>JBOFWE010000262.1:0-1681 GCA_051653465.1 Selenomonadaceae bacterium
TCAGCGTATCAACCAGCACATAGAGCTGCTGAAAGACATTGCCGATAATCAGCGGCATTGTAAAAAAGAAAATAAGCTTTGCCGGGTTTCCCTCCGTTAAATTCTTTGTCATAAACATCCCCGCAATCTAAATATATAACGATCCTTTAAGCAGCTTCCCGCCTATTCAAAATATCGCGTTACAAAAGTCCGCAGTTTCTCCTGCAGCACCGTCACCGTGCCCTGGAGCGAACCTGCCGAGGGCGCGAGCTTGATATAATGAAATTTCTGCTCGCGGCTCACCATATAATCGGCCGGATAGGGCATAACCATAAGTCCCTGCTTCGAAAAGTTCAAGACAGCCCGTTCCATATGAAACGCCGATGTCACAAGAATCGGCTGCGACAAATCGTGCTCGCGCAAAATCCGGGCGGAAAACTCCGCATTTTGCCGGGTATTGAGGCTACGGTCCTCCACAAGGATATCCTGCTCCGCCACCCCAAGACTCAACAAAATCCGGCGCGCGATCACGGCCTCCTGCCCGCTGTCAGCAAAAACCTGCCCGCCCGATACGAGAATCGGTATCCCGAGCTCCCGGTGCAGGCGCACTGCCGTCAAGAGCCGATTGGCGGGGCTTGCGCAAAGCGTTCCCAGGCCATCAACATCCGGGGTGTCCGGCAACGCCCCTCCGCCAAGCATAATAATCACATCCCCGACAGGAGCCACCGGCGGTTCATATATTCGTTCCAGCCCGCCAAGCAGCTGCTCAGCGACCAGACTTGTCGACAATAAGTAAAAAACAAAGGTCACGCACAGCACTGCGGCTCCCAGATATTTCTGCCGGCAACGCCAGGCATAGACTCCCAGAGCCAAAAAAAGCAAGAAAAAAATCCCCGGCGGCAGCACAAAACTTGCCCCGAATTTCAATAAGTAAATCATAGCACTCCCTCTACTCCCTCTTATTTTGCCACGCAGCAAAAGGAATCCCTGGGTTCGCCGCGAATACTAATGTTATATACATAGTATCATAAACCTCTAAACAACTAAAGGAGCGACCATTATGCCATTATTTAACGATCGACCAGTCAACCGCTATGAAGAGCGCGCTGGCGGCAAGGGACACGTATTTATCGAACCACTGCTCGGCGAAAAAGAACTTGCCGGAAAATGCGGACTCTACGCCAGGGTAACCCTGGAACCGGGATGTTCCCTCGGTTATCACGAACACCACGGGGAAAGCGAAACCTACTACATCCTTGAAGGACAGGGCCTCTATAGCGACAATGGGCAGGAAGTTGCCGTCAAGGCCGGCGACACCATGTTTTGTCCGAGCGGCGAAGGACACGCCATCGAAAATACGGAAGCCAGCGGCAATCTGAGCTTCATGGCTTTGATCATCAAAAACTAAACAATGCAAAATCAGCAAAAGCGGCTCAACTGAGCCGCTTTTTTTGTATAAAAAGAACCTGGTTATTTGTCCAGCTTAAAATACATATACGTTCGCTGCAGGCCTTCTTCCAGTGACATCCTCGGCTTCCACTCAAGATATTTTTTCGCCCGGCCATTCGACAGCAGCGAATGCTTGATATCTCCGGCCCGGTCCGGGCCATACACCGGCTGAATTTTCCTACCGGCCACATTCGTTAAAATCCCGATAAGCTCATTCAGACTGACTTCCGTCTGCGTGCTCAGATTGCAGACT
>JBOFWE010000263.1:0-4120 GCA_051653465.1 Selenomonadaceae bacterium
ATCAGCCGCAACTGCGAGCACCGCCGTTGCCACTGGCGCTTTATCCATCGGCAAAGATTCGTGTGGCTCGGCAATATTCTGCAGGGTAATTTTCCCCAAGTTTCCCCAGCCCAGGGCCTGTTCAACCACAAGACCCGGATGGTCGGTGTGCAGATGCAGCTGCATACCGGTGCCACTCTTTCTGACAATGACCAAGGTTCCATATTTTTTTAATACCCGCTCGACATCGGCGACTTCTGTCTTTGTCCCCTGCACCGAAAACACGAGACAATAGGCGCATATAAGGTCTTTTTTGGGATCAGGCAAAGTATAAGTCGTTTTAAATCCCGTCGACAGGCTCAGGGTCGGTGAAACAAAACTGCCGGCAAGACCATGCAGACAGCCCCGCAAAAAAATCAGCAGGGAACGGGCCCCAGCATCGACCGTATTTCCGGCAACAAGTATTTTTTCCGCCTGATCTCCCGCCTCGATCGCTGCGGCCAAAATCTCCGAAATCGGCAAATTTTCGCGGACAGCATGATAAGCTCCCTTAGCTACAGCACGGGCAACGGTAATAATGGGCCACTCGTGTTCCGTACTTCCTGTCCGCTGGGCATAAAGAATTCCGTACTGAAACGCCTTGCCAAATACCGAGGAACTCGCTTCGTATTTCCCGCCAAGGCCTTTAGCCAGCCCGCGCAAAAGCTGTGAGACAATGACGCCGAGGCTTCCCCTGGCCCCTAGGACCGCCCCATTGGCAGCACGTTTCGCCAAGCCACCGATCCCTTCATCCTGTGCATCCGCCAGCACGACAGCTGCCGCCCCGACCGTGCGCATCACATCCGTTCCCGGGCGCTCCTCGCCACCAGAAAAGCTGTCAGACAATTGATCGATGTTATCGTATTCCAGCAAAAACTCACTGTATGCACCGGCCATCATGCGCCGGTAATCGCCGCCGGTAATCACTTCTCTATTGGCAGTCATTATCATCACACCCAATCTTTTCCTTTTATTTTACCATTGTACTAAATTTTCAGATAAAAATCCACTCTGTCCCGCTTTTCTCTGCTTTCCACAGTTTTTTCCCCATAACAAAGGAATCGCACGGGAAATTAGCGAAGTATATTCTTAATACTTATTTTAAATGTAAGGAGCGTCAACTATGCCTGCAAAAACCGCTGCCAGCACTATAAAAAAAGCGACTGGCACTAAAAAGACAAAAAAAACGAAATCTACGGCTGCAAAAGTAGGACGGCCGCCAAAACATAAAGAGCTTCTGTTTTCTCTTGATATCGGTACCCGCAGCGTCATCGGCATCGTAGCAGAAAAAAAAGACGAGCAACTGAAAATACTCGCCACCCACCGCCAGGAACACACAACCCGGGCCATGCTCGATGGGCAGATTCATGATGTACCACAGGTTGCCGCAGTCCTCGAAAGTGTAAAAAAATCGCTGGAGAAACAGACCGGGGTCCTGAAACATGTCGCTGTAGCGGCCGCAGGCCGTGCTCTCTACACAATGACAGCTGAGGTTCAGCAGGAAATCAGCGATGTCATCACCCCCCAGCAGGAACGCGAACTCGAATTTGCCGGCGTTCAGGCTGCCCAGCAAAAGCTTGCCGTTTCAAACACAATCGACGACCCGACACTGTATTATTGTGTCGGCTACAGCACGGTAAAATACATGCTTGACGGCACCCAGCTCAAAACCCTCGTCGGACAGCGGGGGAAGCTGGCCTCGGCAACCGTTATCGCCACCTTCCTGCCACGCCAGGTCATTGATTCGATGCAATCGGCACTCCATGCAGCCAAGCTTGACATGCGGGCCCTCACCCTCGAACCAATCGCCGCTATCAACGTTTTAATTCCGCCGACCATGCGCCATCTGAATCTCGTTCTGGTTGATATCGGCGCCGGAACCTCTGATGTTGCCGTCACCAAGGATGGCTCGGTCATTGCCTATGGCATGGTCCCGCTTGCCGGGGACGAAATAACCGAAGCAATCTCGCAGAAATATCTGCTCGATTTCAATATTGCCGAACAGGTAAAGCGTGATGTGGCCGACCGTATCAGCGAAAAAATATCCTTCCAGGATATTCTCGGCATTACCTATGACCTTACACCTGAAGAAATCATCGAGGCAATCCTGCCCAGCATCGCCAATCTGGCGGAGGCAATTGCCAAACAAATTCTTGACTTAAACGGCGGCGCAGCACCCCAGGCAGTCCTGCTGGTTGGCGGCGGATCTCTGACGCCGCGCCTGCCGGAATTTGTCGCCCAAGCCTTATCACTGCCTGAACCGCGTGTTGCCGTCCGCCGTCCGGAAAGCATTGATGGAATCGAGCTGATTCCCGAGGAGCTGCAGACACCGGATGCCGTAACCCCGCTTGGTATTTTAAAGATCGCCTCTTTAAATACACTGCATTTTCTGTCGGTGCACGTCAATGAGCAGGAATACAGCCTGTTTAATTTTCGTGATCTGACAATTGCCGATGCCCTGCTGACCGCCGGCATAAATTTGAAAAAACTCAACGGCAAACCAGGCCTGGGAATGATGGTCAGCATCAACGGGGACAAGAAGTTCATTCCCGGCTCGATGGGAACGGCTGCTCAGCTATTGCTTGACGGCGAACCTTCGGCCCTCGATACCTCGATAAAAAACGGCAGCAAAATCACCGTGGAACCAGGCAGCGACGGCATAAAGCCACAGGCCCGTCTCCAGGATTTCATCAGTCTGCCTTCACCGCTGACGGTTTACATAAACGGTGAGAGCTTCGCCCTCGCCCCTAAAGTTCTCGTCAATGGCGAGCCGGCTCAAATCAGCCACGAACTGGTTGATGGCGATGAAATTACTGTTCGCGAAATGAAAAATGCCGGAGAGATCATTCGCGAGGCCGGCTACGACCCGGCCGGCCGGAAGTTCAAATATAAAATAAACGGCAAGGATGGACATTTTGTCACGAATCCGCAAATCCGTTGCAACGGCGAAGTTATTACGCTCTCAACCCCGGTAGCCGATCAGGATGATCTTGACTTTATTGAAGCAAAACCGCCGAAACTCAGTGATGTCCTGAACCTGTCAGAAATGGCAACGCATATGATGATTTACTTTAATAAAAGCGAATGCCTGATCCCGCTCAAAGGCTGTGAACTCACGGTCAACGGACACCCAGCCACGGCTGATACAATTGTCCGCGATGGCAGCGATATTTGCTGCAACAGCACTCCGCAAAAACCGGCCATCATCAGCGATGTCCTGCTGGCAGCCGAGTTTCAGGCACCAGCGGCGACCAGTTGTGTATCGTTCAGCATTCTTCTCAATGGTCAGCCGGCGGAATTCATTACCCCGGTAAAAAACGGTGACAGCATTGATGTGGTCCTGACCCCGACAGGAAAATAATATCATAACATAAGGCCAGACACCCACCGTGTGTCTGGCCTTATGTATTTTCTCCAAAGATTAACAAAAGCCTAACAAATTCATCATCGAAATCCCGGCACAAAATGCTATACTTTTTTTGCAAGCAAATTTTTACAGAGGGAAGTGTTGTATCCATGGCAAAGAAAAAGCATTTTTGCCAGCAATTTTTGCTGGCCGGTGCTGCTGCCGCCGCCCTGGCAACCGGATTAAATTTCAGTTTTTCACCAATTGTACAAGCAAAAGCTATACCACAGGGATTTGACCTCGAAGCCCATCGAGGCGGACGTGATGGACGTCCGGAAAACACACTGATTTCCTATGCGTTTGGTATGGAAACCGGGGTAACAACCCTTGAAATGGATATGCAGCTGACAAAAGACGGCCATATCGTGATGAGCCACAATCCGGTGATGAACCATAATATCGCTAAAGGCCCGGACGGAAAATATGTCAACGCAAACGATCCCAGCCTTGATATCCGCACACTGACCCTGGCACAGGTAAAACAGTATGATATCGGCACGATGAATCCCGAAGCCGGCGACTATTATGCTGCGCACGGCAAAACACAGATCGCCGTACCGGGAACAAAAATGGCTACCCTGGAGGAAGTTTTTGAACTCGCCAATTCCTATGGCAACAAAGACATTCTGTTCAATATTGAAACAAAAATCTATGACGACAAGAGTTTTCCGGAAGCGAAAAACAATCCGGATCCGG
>JBOFWE010000264.1:0-9094 GCA_051653465.1 Selenomonadaceae bacterium
CACCGGTTGCTGTAGGCGATGAGGTAGAGGTGTTTTTGTATCGGGACCCGAAGGGGCGTCTAACCGCCAGCATGCGGACACCTAAAATGAAGGAAGGGCAGATTGCTCGTCTGAAGGTTATCAACATCAGCAAGGATGGAGCATTTCTTGATGTCGGCGCGGAGCGCGGCATCTTTATGCCGTATGCCGGCACGCGTGGCAAGGTGCAGGTGGGCGAAGTTGTTTGGGCTAAGATGTACACCGATAAGTCGGGGCGCCTGGCGGTGACTATGGTAGTTGAAGATGAAATGCGCCGGGCATCAAAGCCAGCTGTCGAGGTTAAAGTCGGCGATATGGTTCATGGGGCGGTATATAACTATACCGATCAAGGTGCATTCATGTTTACGGACGAGCGTTATATCGCCTTTATCGACAATAAGGAAATTGCGATTAAACCACGGGTCGGAGAAGAAGTAACGGCCAGAGTGACGTTCCTGCGGCCTGATGGCCGAATCAACGTATCTCTGCGTCCGGTCAAGGAAAAAGCTATTTTAGTTGATGCTGAAAAAATTATGTTGTTGCTCAAGGATCGCAATGGGAAAATGCCCTACAGTGATGCAACGTCGGCCGAAGTAATTAAGGATAAATTCCAGATCAGTAAGGCTGCGTTCAAGCGAGCGCTGGGGCATTTGATCAAGCAAGGACTGATTGAAGAGCGCGATGGCTGGACTTATTTGAAATAAATCTTTCTTGTCAAGCAGGAGTTGCCTGCTGAATAAAGAATAAGAAACATAGAAACAGTTTATGCAGATTTCAAAAAAGAAGCAGGGCATGATCTTTAATGACAGATAGTAAGACATGGAGGAGATTCTATGGCAGGAAATAGTTCAGAAAAAAAAGGAATTCTTTTAGAAACAGGAACCAATGAATTTGAGATTGTGGAATTCAATATCGGGGAAGTGAATTATGGCATTAATGTAGCCAAGGTGCGTGAAGTCATCACACGGGTACCGGTGACAAAAATGCCAAATGCTCATCCGTTTGTCGATGGATTATTCACTTTGCGCGGCGGGGTCATGCCGCTGGTTAATCTGCCTCGCTGCCTCAATGTGCAGGGAGATTCAGATCCGAAAAACATTATCGTAACAGAAATAAACAATTACAATGTCGGTTTTTTGGTGGACAATGTTTCAAGGATTCATCGTATTTCTTGGAAAGAGATGGAGCCAGCCCCAGAATGCGGCGATCAGTCGATGGTCGTTGGTGTTATCAAGATGGAGGGCAAGATCGTATTGCTGCTTGATTTTGAAACAATTATTGCTCAGATCAATCCGGAAATTAACGAAAAACTGACAACAGTTGAAGCTGCCGAAGACACAACCAAAGGTGAGCGGGAAAATGTACACATTGTTGTGGCGGAAGATTCACCGATGCTGCGGGATCTGCTCGTATCCACCTTGCATGAATCAGGTTATCGGTTTGTTAAGGACTTCAATAATGGGCAGGCAGCATGGGATTACTTGTCAATTCTGGTTAAGCAGCCAGGACCGATTCAAAAACAGGTTGGAATTGTAATCACGGATATTGAAATGCCACAGATGGACGGACATCGTCTTCTGAAGCTGATTCGGGAAAATGAAACCCTGCATGAAACGCCGGTAGTATTGTTTTCGTCATTGATCAACGATGAAATGCGCCGCAAAGGGGAAACTCTTGGGGCCAGTGGACAGATCTCAAAACCGGAAATCAACCAGTTAATAGATTTGCTCGATTCCTTGATTTTTGAGCAAAACGAAAAATCACATAAATAAAAAAATGCCACAGAACTTAGTTCTGTGGCATTTTTTTTATTTATGTGAGCAATAAAAAAGCACACATAACTGTGTGCTTTACATACATATGGTGGCGGCGAAGAGATTTGAACTCCTGACACTGCGGGTATGAACCGCATGCTCTAGCCAACTGAGCTACGCCGCCAAAATGGTGGGCAGGGATGGATTCGAACCATCGTAAGCTAAGCTGACGGATTTACAGTCCGTTCCCTTTAACCACTCGGGCACCTACCCATATAAAGTTTTACAATGGAGCTGGCGAGAAGAATTGAACTCCCAACCTGCTGATTACAAGTCAGCTGCTCTACCAATTGAGCTACACCAGCGCGCTGAAAACAATATTTATTATATAGATAAAATAGAAGCCTGTCAATAAAAAAACAAAAAATTATTTTTTATTTTTTTTACCAGGTTGTTTATCACTGCATACTTGGCTGTGTGCTTGTTGCCAGCTGAGGTAGACAAAGACGATCAGGCTGATGGTAAAGGCGAACAGACTGGTCATTTGGGCGGATTTGAATATACCCCAGATAAGGTCAGTGTAGTCGCCACGTAAATATTCGAGGAAAAAGCGGGCCGCGGAGTAGAGCATTACGTAGAGCAGGAAGGCCTGCCCTTTGGCATGGCGGCTGGTGCGAAAGATCAATAGCAAAGCAAAGATTACGATATCAAGCTGCCCTTCCCAAATTTCTGCTGGCCATAGTGGCTGGTCCCCATATGTATGATAGGCGAGTGTGGTTGCGGGATAGATAATGCCGAAAGCGCCGCCGGTGGGGGCGCCAAAGGCATCCCCGTTCAATAAGTTGGCAATGCGACCAAGTGCCTGGCCGAGGATGATTGCCGGGGCAATGATATCAGCCAGAGCCCAGGTATCAATTCGATGATGCCGGGTATAGAAAATACCGACGAGAACGCCAAGAACGATGCCACCCTGAATGGCCATGCCGCCTTGCCAGACATTGAAGATTTCTGTCAGATGATACCGATAATAGCCCCAGTCAAAAAAGAAAACATCCCAAAGCCGGGCACCAAGAATACCGCCGAGACCACAGTAGATACCGAGATCAATAATGTGGTTATGCCAGCGACCATCCTGTTTCGCCAGAAAGTAGGCTACGCCGGTTGCTAAAATAATGCTCAAGCTTAATACGAGCCCATAGGCGCGGATGGGAAAGTCGCCAATAAAGAACAGATACTGATGCATGCTATGCCTCCTTTGTTTTCTCTATTATAAGAGATTCCCTGCAAATTCGCAATTTAAGTGAGGTAATTTTGCTTGGATTGGCGAGAAATGAGGGGATTGTGGAAAATTTTCTCCGGGGCGGTTGATTTTATTTGAATTTTGTTCCTGGCTGTGATACTATTACAAATAGAAATTATCGCGGGAGAAAAACGATGGTTTCGAGCAGGTAAAATAGTGTAAAGATGTTGATGGAGACAGTACGCTTTAAACAAAAGTAAAAGCGAGCCGGTGACAGTGAGAGTCCGGTACGAGTCGTTTTAGGCAGAAGATCACTCTGGAATTGCAGGCTGAAAGGATGCGAGTAGGCTGCGCCGGGCCCCGCCGTTATACGGGTAGCATATGATGGTATGTGAAATAGGTGGTATAATGACAGCGCGGCTTTCATCCTGTTTTGGGATGGAGGTTTTTTTATTTGGCAACCGTTAAGGCTTTCATCCTGTTGGCAGGATGGGGTCTTTTATTTTTAGGAGGGACTTTTACGTGTATAAAAAAGTGGAAGCAAATCTGAATTTCGTTGACCGCGAACGTCAGGTAGAAGAATTTTGGAAAGAACATGATATCTTTAAAAAGAGTATTGAGCAAAGAGACGGAGCACCGTCCTTTACGTTTTATGACGGCCCGCCGACTGCCAATGGTAAGCCGCATATCGGGCATGTACTGACGCGTGTAATCAAGGATATGATTCCTCGGTTTCAGACGATGAAGGGCCATAAGATTCGCCGCAAGGCGGGCTGGGATACCCATGGTCTGCCGGTTGAGCTGGAAGTTGAAAAGCAACTGGGCCTTAACGGCAAAGAGCAGATCGAAGGCTACGGCATGGAGCCGTTTATCGAAAAATGCAAACAGAGTGTTTGGCAATACAAGGGAATGTGGGAAGAATTTTCCGGACATGTAGGGTTTTGGGCTGATATGGATGATCCTTATGTGACGTATGACAATAATTTTATTGAGTCGGAATGGTGGGCGCTCAAACAGATCTGGGAAAAGGGGCTGCTTTACAAAGGACATAAGATCGTACCTTACTGCCCGCGTTGCGGAACGCCGCTGTCCTCGCATGAGGTTGCGCAGGGCTATAAAGACGTCAAGGAAAAATCGGCTTTTGTAAAATTCAAGGCTAAGGGCGAAGATGCCTATCTGCTGGCCTGGACCACTACGCCGTGGACATTGCCATCAAATCTCGCACTTTGCGTCAATCCGGAAATCACGTATGTGAAGGTGAAAAACAACGATGTTGTTTACTATATGGCAGAAGCTTTGGTTGATACGGTTATGGAAGGTGAAACGGAGATTCTTGACCGATTCCCAGGCCGCCAGCTTGAGTATAAGGAATATGAACCACTGTTCCCTTATGCCGAGAAAATCATCAAGAAAAAAGCATTTATGGTTTTGTGCGATGACTATGTAACGACCAGTGACGGTACCGGGATCGTCCATCAGGCTCCGGCTTTTGGTGAAGATGATTCGCGGGTTTGCCGTAAATATGACCTGCCGTTTGTGCAGTTTGTCGACAGCAAGGGGCAGCTTACCGAAGAAACAGATTGGGCCGGGATGTTTGTCAAAGACGCTGACCCCCTGATCATACGGGCCTTGAAGGAAAAAGGCCTGCTGTTTAAGGCCCCTGTATTTGAACACAGCTATCCGCATTGCTGGCGCTGTGATACGCCGTTGATTTATTACGCTCGTGAATCCTGGTTTGTCAAGATGACAGACGTACGCGAGGATCTGATCCGCAACAATGATACGGTAAACTGGATTCCGGCAAGTATCGGTAAGGGCCGCTTTGGCGATTGGCTCGAGCATGTGCAGGACTGGGGCATCAGCCGCAATCGTTATTGGGGCACGCCGCTTAATATCTGGGAATGTGAATGCGGCCATCAGCACTCGATTGGTTCCATTGAGGAGTTAAAAGCAATGTCGGACAACTGTCCGGAGAATATTGAATTGCATCGCCCGTTTATTGATGCGGTGACGATTTCCTGTCCGGAGTGCGGCCGGAAAATGCAGCGGGTGCCGGAAGTTATCGACTGTTGGTTTGATTCGGGCTCGATGCCGTTTGCCCAGTGGCATTATCCGTTTGAAAACAAAGAAATCTTTGAAGAAAATTATCCAGCTGATTTTATTTCCGAGGCAGTTGATCAGACTCGTGGCTGGTTTTATTCCCTGATGGCAATTTCTACGCTGTTGTTTAATAAGGCCCCATATAAGAATGTCATTGTGCTTGGGCACGTCCAGGATGAAAATGGACGCAAGATGAGTAAGTCTAAGGGCAATGCAGTTGATCCGATGGATGCACTGCGCGCCCATGGTGCGGATGCGATTCGCTGGTACTTTTATGAAAACAGCGCTCCCTGGCTGCCGAATCGTTTCCATGATGCAGCCGTAAAAGAAGGACAGCGTAAGTTCATGGGAACGCTGTGGAATACGTATGCGTTTTATGTGCTTTATGCCAATATCGACAAATTTGATGCTTCTCAATATCAGATCGAGGAATCGTCGCTGTCGGTGATGGATCGCTGGCTGTTTTCCCGCCTCAATACGCTGGTCAAAAGCGTTGATGAAAACCTGTCGGCTTACAAGGTTACGGAAACGGCCAAAGTATTGCAGGAATTTGTCGATGAACTCAGTAATTGGTATGTAAGACGCAGCCGGGAACGCTTCTGGGGCAAAGAACTGACACAGGACAAGATCAATGCCTATATGACGCTATATACAGCCCTGGTGACAACCATTAAGGCCGCGGCGCCGATGATTCCGTTTATGACCGAGGATATCTATCAGAATCTCGTTCGTAGTGTTGATAAAACAGCACCGGAAAGCATACATCTGTGCGATTTCCCGCAGGTGGATACGAAATATATTGATTGCGAGCTTGAGGCGGACATGGAGCTTGTTCTTGAAATTGTCAGCCTTGGCCGGGCGGCGCGTAATACGGCCAATATCAAAAATCGTCAGCCAATCGGCAACATGTATGTCAAGGCAGAGCGCCAGCTCAATGAGTTTTATCGCGAAATCATTGAAGATGAACTCAATATCAAGTCGGTGGCATTTAAAGATGATATGGAAGCGTATCTGACGTACAGCTTTAAGCCTCAGTTTAAGGTGCTGGGACCAAAGGCAGGCAAACAGATCGGTGAGATCAAGGCGACACTTGGCCGTCTCAATGGACAGGCCGCAAAAGAAGAGCTTGACAAGACGGGCGGTATAAAACTGGCAATTTCGACCGGAGAATTTACTTTGACGGCTGAAGATGTTGAGGTATCCATGGCCCAGACAGAAGGTTATGCGGCAGAGCGTTATAATAATGTGACGGTTGCCATTGAAACGACACTCAGCGAGGCCTTAATAGAAGAGGGTTTTGTTCGTGAAATCATCAGCAAAATTCAGACCATGCGCAAAGAAAATAAATTTGAGGTCATGGACAGGATAACGGTCTTTGTCAGCGGCAATCAAAAACTGGCAGACTTGGCTCTGGCTAATGCTGCTTTAATCAAAGAGGTTGTCCTGGCGGATGATATCAGGACCACAGAAATCGATGGTATGGTCAAAGAATGGAACATCAATGGTGAAAAAGTAGAGCTCGGAATAAAGTAAAGCTTAAAATCAGCTGGCCTGAAAGTCCGGTAAACCAAAGCTTTCAGGCCCTGCTGGCTTGACTTTGGGCAAGTTTATACGATATAATATTACACAGTTGCCTTAGGCAGCTGTGTAATATTTTATCACTTAAATCCAGTGAAGCAGAGTAGTAAAATTCTTTTCGATTCCAGAAAGCCGGCGGTTGATGCGAGCCGGTAACGGACGAATTTGAACTCACTGTGGAGGTGCGACATTCGCCGTTGATCGCGTTAAGATTAGAGAGGACGGCTTGCCGTCAATCAGGGTGGTACCGCGATAACTGTCGTCCCTGGCATAATGCCATGGGACGATTATTTTTTTTAGGTCTATTTTAAGGAGGCAGAGAAATGAAAGAAAGATATTCTCCCCAGGAGATTGAAAAAAAATGGCAAAAAATATGGGAGGAAGACAGTGTCTATGCTACGGAACTCGACCGCAGCAAGCCGGAGTATTATGTGCTCGAAATGTTTCCGTATCCATCAGGAAACCTGCATATGGGCCATGTGCGTAACTATTCAATCGGTGATGTCATTGCCCGCTACAAGGCCATGCAGGGCTTTAATGTACTTCATCCCATGGGCTTTGATGCTTTTGGCATGCCGGCAGAGAATGCGGCAATCAAGCATGGCATAAATCCGTCGGAATGGACGTATTCGAATATGGAAAACATGAAGCGCCAGCAACGGGAAATCGGGCTCTCCTATGATTGGAACCGTGAGGTTGCTACTTGTCGTCCAGAGTATTACCGCTGGACGCAGTGGCTGTTTGAAATATTCTATGAAAAAGGGCTCGCGTACAAAAAAAAGGCCTCGGTCAACTGGTGCAACGAATGCAATACGGTTTTGGCCAACGAGCAGGTGGTCGATGGGCATTGCTGGCGCTGTGATTCAGAAGTTGTCAAAAAGGATCTGGAACAATGGTTCTTTAAAATTACCGATTATGCCGATGTCCTGCTGGAAGATCTCAAGGATCTCGACGGCTGGCCGGATCGCGTAAAAACCATGCAGGAAAATTGGATTGGGCGCAGCGAAGGGGCTGAGTTCAGTTTTGATGTGCCGGATTTCAATGAAAAAATTCCGGTCTATACGACCTGTCCTCATACAGTTTTTGGCGTATCCTATGTTGTCTTGGCTGCAGAACATCCACTGGTCGAAAAGCTGATTAAAGGACAGAAAAATGAAGGTGAGATCCGCGCCTTTATTGACAGGGTCCGCAATCTTACCGAATTGGAACGTACTTCAAGCGAATCGGAAAAAGAGGGCGTATTTACCGGGGCCTATGCCGTGAATCCATTTAACGGTGAACGTGTGCCGATCTGGATAACAAACTATGTGCTCTATGAATACGGCACCGGGGCGGTCATGGGTGTGCCGACACATGATGAACGCGACTGGATGTTTGCCGATAAATACAACTTACCGAAAAAAATTGTCATCAACAATCCGGAAGGAACACTCTGCCTGGAGAAAATGGAAAATGCCTATGTTGAGCCGGGGATTCTGATCGATTCCGGCGAATTTACGGGCATGCCGAGTGAAGAGGCTAAAACAGCAATTATTGACTGGATCGAGGCCAAGAAAATTGGCAGTAAACGAGTCAATTATCGGTTGCGTGACTGGCTGGTTTCGCGGCAGCGGTATTGGGGCGCGCCGATTCCGGTGATCTACTGTCCGGATTGCGGCGAGGTTCTGGTTCCGAAAGAGGATTTGCCGGTAAGGCTTCCGGAAGATGTCAATTTCAAAGCCGGTGCGGTATCGCCACTAGCGCAGGCGGAAGACTTTGTTCATTGTACCTGCCCTAAATGCGGTGGCCCGGCTCGTCGGGAAACTGATACCATGGATACTTTTATCTGCTCCTCGTGGTATTACATGCGATATACGGATCCCCATAATGAAAAGGAACCGTTCAGTGCAGAAAAGGTAAATTACTGGATGCCGGTGGATCAGTATATCGGCGGTATTGAGCATGCAATTTTACATTTGCTCTATTCGCGCTTTTTTACCAAGGTGTTGAAGGATGCGGGACTGGTCAATTTCAATGAACCGTTCAAGAATTTGCTGACGCAGGGAATGGTAATTAAAGACGGCTCCAAGATGAGCAAGTCGAAGGGCAATGTTGTCTCGCCAGAGGAAATTATATCCAAGTACGGCGCGGATACAGCAAGATTGTTTATTTTGTTTGCGGCCCCGCCGGAGAGAGACCTTGAATGGAGCGATCAGGGAGTCGAAGGATCTTATCGATTCCTGAATCGCGTGTGGCGGATTGTCACAAACTTTGCCGCGCAGGTTGAAGCTGGAGCGGCGGATCAGCCTATCGCAGAGCTGACGAAGCAAGAAAAAGAGTTGCGCCGGATTTTGCATCTGACGATTCGCAAGGTGACGGAGGATATTGGCGAACGATTTAACTTCAATACGGCGATCAGTGCGAT
>JBOFWE010000265.1:0-1087 GCA_051653465.1 Selenomonadaceae bacterium
CGGTCTCTATGCCCATAGAGGATTTGCGGACGCTGGTGGCTCATGCTGCCGGCTATACCGCTAAGTACAGTCTGAGCTCAATGGTGGGCGACGGTTCGGCCTTTGCGGCAATCAAAGATAAGGCGGCCCGTGTGGCGCGTAACAAGCACCATGTCTTGCTGCAGGGTGAGTCCGGAACCGGGAAACAGCGGATGTCGCATGGCATTCATCAAGCGAGCTCGCGGGCGGCAGGCCCACTGATTTCAATCCGCTGCGGCGATGCAACACCGGAACTTTTGGAACAGGAACTGTTCGGTGTTCAGATTTCACCGGAGGTCAGTCATCCGGGAAAACTTGAACTGGCCAGTGGCGGGACACTGTTTATGGATGAAATTGAAAAATTGCCGAAGGCTTTGGCGGCTTCGCTGGCCCGGGCGCTGGAACAGGAAACGATGAGACGAGTTGGCGAGGATGTCGAACGGTCGATTGATGTGCGAATTGTAGCCGCCTGTGACAGTGATCTCAAACGGCTGACGGAACGGGGGCTGTTTGATAAAGCCCTGTATGAGATCGTTTCCAAGAGCGTTCTGCGTGTGCCGCCGCTGCGCAGCCGCCGGGAGGATATTCCGGTGCTGGTGCGCCACATTATATCGGAGTTGGCGCAGCAGCATCAGATGCAGGAAAAAACTGTGTTGCCGGAGACTATTGAAGTACTAAAAAAATATGATTGGCCGGGAAATATAAAGCAGCTGCAGGGTGTTTTGGAATATGCTTTCTTTAACACGCTGTCGGCGGCCATTGGACCGGAAGATATCAATCTTATGGGTGATATTAAGCCGGACAATAAATGGAAGGAAGACCGGGAGGTCTTTGTTAAGGCCTGGCAGGCTGCCGGCGGCAATGTGAGCCGCTTGGCGAATCTGCTGAATGTGAGCCGGGTGACGTTGTATCGGTATCTGAAAAAATACGAATTGGAAAAATGATAAAGGGGTAGGGAAATTTGCGTTTACGGAAAAAACCTTGGGTGGATCAGGCGATCCAGGAATTTAGTGCATTTGTATATGCGCGGGGCAATGAGCCGGGTGAGGAGAAAAAAGGACAGTGGAAC
>JBOFWE010000266.1:0-2438 GCA_051653465.1 Selenomonadaceae bacterium
CGATTACAGGGGAATATCCGCCGGGGTCAACTTTTAAGATTATAACGGGGGCAGCAGCTCTGTCGGAAGGAAAGGTGACACCAGAGGAGAAAATTCTCGATACGGGACGCCACTGGATCATCCCTAAGGTCAATGCGGACGGGGAAGCTCTGGGGTGGATTAACTTTCGTGAAGCCCTGGCACATTCGGATAATGTGTATTTTTATGAAATGGGTAATCGGCTGGGCATTGATAAGCTTGAACAATATGCCCGGATGTTTGGGCTAGGGGAAAAAACAGGTATAAATCTTCCTTACGAAGCCGAGGGGCTTGTGGCGAATAAGGCGTACAAGCGCAAGGTTTTTGAGGATGACTGGTATTTATCGGAAACCTTCGATGCGGCTATTGGTCAGGGCTTTAATCTGGCAACTCCGCTGCAGATGGCGGTTGTGCTCAGTGAAATCGCCAATGGCGGGGTGCGCTATAAACCGTATCTGGTGCAGGCGATTATGAAACCGGATGGTACGGTACTCGAGAAGTTTCAGCCGGAAGTGGTCAAGAAGCTTGATATAAAACCGGAGATCATTGCTTTAATCCAGGATGGCCTGCGGGATGTTACCAAAGTAGGTACAGCAGCCTCTATTTTTGGGCCCAAGTTTGCCGTTGATGTGGCCGGGAAAACCGGGACAGCGGAAAATCCTCATGGCCGTGATCATGGCTGGTTTGTTGCCTATGGACCCTTTGCAAATCCTAATATCGTTGTCGCTGTTATTGTCGAGCAGGGGGGCTATGGAGCACAGTCGGCAGTGCCTATCGGGAAAAAGATTTTAGAAGCTGCGTTTAATATTCCTAGTCCGGAAGAACTCGAAGCGCAGGAAAAAGCCCGGGCCGAAGAGGCCGCCAAGGCCGCCAAAGCCACGCAGTGACAGCTACTTTTTTTATGGCAGCAGGAATATTCCGGGCAAAGGCGAAGTAAAGAGTATTATATATATTTTTTGATGAATAACAAAGTGGGAGTAAAAATGAGCGAAGACGTAATGTTTAAAGGCAGCCGCTACGGGCTGCAGCTGATCCTGAGTGATGCGGCAGATTTCGCCAAGGTTGAACAACAGCTGAAAGAGAAATTGGAGTCAGCATTTAGTTTTTTTTCCAAGGGGACGGTTGTCCGGATTGCGGCGGACCGGCTTACTGCTGAGCAGCTCGAAGCTTTGACCCGGCTGCTTGGTCGCTATGACTTATCATTGAAACCATTGGCACAGCCGTCAGAAAAAATGGCTGCGTCAGAAAAAAAGGAAGATACTGTGCTGGAAGAAGAAATACCAGGAATAAATGAAACGATGATTGTTGGCAAGACTGTACGTGGGGGTCAGGAGGTCATCTGTAATGGCTCTGTTATTATCCATGGTAATGTCAATCCAAGTGCAACGGTGATTGCCGGCGGCAATATTCATATTCATGGAACTTGCCGGGGCATTGTTCACGCCGGGGCTTTTGGCAATACGAATGCCTATGTAATCGCCGATCACATGATGGCGATGCAGATTCGGATCGCGGAACTTATTGCCAGGGCACCGGACTATGTAGAAAAACCAGATCATATAGAGCGAGCGGTCATAAAAAATGGGCAGATTGTCATTGAGCCAGTAAATAGAAATGAGGGGGCACGTGCATGAGTGAAATAATCGTAATTACTTCAGGCAAGGGCGGCGTCGGCAAGACGACGACAACAGCAAATTTGGGTGTGGGTCTTGCCATGAGAGGCAAGAAAGTCGTACTGATTGACACGGATACAGGGCTGAGAAATCTTGATTTGCTGTTGGGGCTTGAAAATCGGATTATGTATGATTTAATCGATGTCACCGAAGGCAGGGTTCCCTATAAAAAGGCCCTCGTTCGCCATAAAAAACATGAGACGCTTTATTTGTTGCCAACATCGCAAATAAAGGATAAAACGGCACTAAACCCCGCGCAGCTGGTGACACTTTGCGAAGAACTTCGCCAGGAATTTGATTACATACTGATTGACTGCCCGGCAGGAATTGAACAGGGGTTCAAGACGGCAATTGCTGCTGCTGACTGTGCAATTGTAGTCACTATGCCGGAAATTTCAGCTGTCCGTGATGCCGATAAGATCATCGGTGAACTTGGACGAGCTGACAAGGAAAACATAAAGCTTATCGTGAATCGTATTCGTCCACAGATGGTGCGCAGTGGGGATATGCTTGATATGGATGATATTGATGAGATTTTGTCGCTTGAGTGCATAGGACAGGTGCCGGATGATGAGCTTGTCGTCACTTCAACAAATCGCGGGGAACCCGTTGTCAGCAATAAGGATTCTTTGGCAGGTAAAGCCTATAGCAACATTGTCGGCCGCATCTGCGGTGAGGAAATTCCGTTTTTAGAATTTGGCGAGGAAGGCTTTTTCGTCAAATTAAAACGCGTATTTGGTTGGTGAG
>JBOFWE010000267.1:0-1500 GCA_051653465.1 Selenomonadaceae bacterium
CGCATAGGTCTGCTGGATAAGAAAAACGCTTACCCGTCGCAGCTTTCCGGCGGTCAAAAGCAGCGGGTTGCCATTGTACGGGCACTTTGCATGAATCCGGAAATCATGTTGTTTGACGAAGTAACCGCTTCGCTTGATCCAGAAATGGTACGAGAGGTGCTCGATGTTATGCTGGGATTGGCAAAAGAAGGCATGACGATGATTATTGTCACACATGAAATGAATTTTGCCCGCGCGGTAGCGGATCGAGTAATCTTCATTGATGAAGGAAAAATTGTTGAAACCGCAAGCCCGGACGAGTTCTTTCAGCGCCCGCAGACACAGCGGGCCCGTAAATTTCTTGATATATTTGAGTTCCCGGCAGGCGAGCTAAAAGAAGAATTACAAGCGGCCATATGAATGAAATTATCTATTACAAATAAAATGAAATGGGGTCATACGAATGAATAAGATTTGGAAAACACTAGCAATCTCCCTGACACTACTTTTTTCGCTGGGGCTTGTTGCCGGTTGCGGCAGTGACACGCAGGAGAAAAAAGTATCCGCGATTGAACAGATAAAGCAGCGCGGCAAAGTCCGCATCGCCGTTTTCAGTGATAAGCCGCCATTTGGCTTTGTCGATGCCGATGGCAAAAATCAGGGGTATGATGTATACCTGGCACATCGGATCGCGAAAGATCTGCTGGGGGATGAAAATGCCGTTGAGTTTGTACTGACAGAGGCAGCTGCCCGGGCTGAAGTTTTGGCAGCAGACAAAGTGGACATCACGCTGGCTAATTTTACGGTGACACCAGAACGTCGCGAAGCAGTTGATTTTGCCAACCCGTATATGAAGGTAGCGCTGGGCATTGTTTCCCCGGATGGTGCAGTCATCACCGACGTGAACCAGCTTAAAGGAAAAAAACTGATCGTCAATAAAGGGACGACAGCAGAAACCTATTTCAGCAAAAACTATCCGGAGATTGAATTGTTAAAATATGATCAGAACACGGAAACCTTCCAGGCACTGAAAGACGGTCGCGGGGCTGCACTGGCGCATGACAATACGATGGTTTTTGCCTGGGCCAGACAAAACCCTGGATTTACTGTCGGGATCACAAAACTTGGTGACATAGATGCCATTGCCCCGGCGGTGAAAAAAGGCAATACCGAATTGAGAGACTGGCTCAATGATGAATTGACAAAGCTCGGGGAAGAAAAGTTTTTCCATAAGGATTTTGACTCTACGCTGAAACCGGCATATGGTGACAGTGTACAGGCGGATGATGTCGTCGTTGAGGGTGGAAAAATATGATCGTGTATAAATAACATTTATAATACAGCTGGCGGCCGCAGGTTTTTCTGCGGCCGCTGTTTTTTGACATATGAGCAAATGGTGTTTACATATTGTGGAATTTTATTCTGTTTTGTGCTATACTGAACCCTAGGTATAGCAACCTTCTAGCATTATCTGTCTTATTTTTAAAAAGGCTGAAAAACAGGGGATTGCAGAAAAAAATA
>JBOFWE010000268.1:0-1130 GCA_051653465.1 Selenomonadaceae bacterium
ATGTACGAGCTGAATCAGATATGTCTGCAGATTTTCAATCTTTTCAATTGAACGGATCCGCGAGGGCGATTGTTCATATTTATCGAGCAGTTCATGTAAAATCAACGCGGATTTGCGCGAAGCGCCTTTGTTCTCGCTGACAATGGCCAGGGTTTCTTCCTCCATGCGCGCTCTTTCCTCTGGATTTGCAAACAGGCGCTGGATGCTCGCGGTCAACTCCTGCTGATTCTTAACCGTAACACAAGCACCACGCTTGCTGAAGAGCACATGCGTATCCTTAAAGTTGAACATGTGATGCCCAACGATAATCGCCTTGCCATGTGCTGCCGGCTCGAGAATATTATGTCCGCCATGCTCGATCGGACTGCCGCCAACGTAGACAACATCGCCGATACTGTAGACTTTCCCCAATTCACCAATTGTGTTGAGGATAACAATATCATGGTCTTCTCCCGGATTTTCCAAAAGCTCGGTGCGCAATCGTACGGAAAAACCATATTCATGGCACAGCGTCTGAATCTCATCCTGGCGCATGATATCACGCGGGGCAATGACCATTTTGACTCGTGGAAAATCCTGTCTCAGCTTGCAAAAAGATTCCAAAACATATTTTTCCTCACCCTTGTGTGTGCTGCCCGCAAGTAAGATCCCCTCCGCTGTACCGAGTCCCATTTCATTGATCAACCGTCGTTTCTCGGCCGGTTCGACATTTGTATAGGTCTGATCAAATTTCGTATTGCCGGTAACCGTCACAAACTCAGCCTTGGCCCCAAGCCGCTGAATATACTGAGCGTCAATCTCCGACTGCATAGCGAACACATTAACGGTGCCAATCATATCATCAAGCAAACTGTGCAAATGATGATAACGTTTTACACTCTTATCGCTGATGCGTCCGTTTACCATCATCACTGGTATTTTGTATTTCCGTGCCGCCTTCAAGAAATTCGGCCACAGCTCCGTTTCCACCGGCAAAAATACCCGCGGGCGTATCTTGCCAAGAATATAGTCCGGCAAACACGGCAGGTCGAGCGGATAGTAAATAATGCTGTCGGCATCCTTGATAATCCGATTTGCCATCGCATAGCCACTGTTGGTAACAACGGAAACGAGAATCGGATCATCAGGAA
>JBOFWE010000269.1:0-8128 GCA_051653465.1 Selenomonadaceae bacterium
AATAAAGAACTCAGGAATAAGGCTCCAGCAGGGAAAAATCACAATTAATTTAGCGCCGGCGGACATCAAAAAGGATAGCTCAGGGCTTGACTTGGCGATGGCTGTCGGCCTTTTGTCCGCTCAGGGGGTCATTTTGGCGACAAATTGCCAAAAGAGCTTATTTGCCGCCGAGCTTTCCCTGGAAGGGGAATTGCGCCCGATTCAGGGCATCTTGCCGATGGCTGTCAATTGCCACCGCTGCGGGATGGAGCGGCTGTTTGTCGCCAAGCAAAATGTCCGTGAAGCCTTGCTCGTCGACGGGCTGGAGGTCTATGCGGCGGAAAACATCGCCGAGCTTACCGCTTTTTTGTCAGGACAGGAATCTTTATCCCCGGAAAAATCCGCGCCGGAACCGGTCGCCGAATCGTATGGCGGTGAAAATGATTTCTCTGATGTGCAGGGCCAGTTTTTTGCCAAGCGAGCCCTCGAAATTGCCGCTGCCGGCGGTCATAACGTGCTGATGATCGGCGCGCCGGGGGCAGGCAAGACCATGCTGGCGCGGCGGGTAAGCTCGATATTGCCGGCAATGTCAAGGCAGGAGGCGCTCGAGGTCACGAAGATCTACAGCATTGCCGGGCTGCTCGGGCGCAATGCCGGCCTTATGGAGAGCCGGCCGTTTCGCAGCCCGCATCATACCATATCCTCCGCCGGCATGATTGGCGGCGGCACGATCCCCAAGCCCGGCGAGGTGACCCTGAGTCACAACGGCGTACTGTTTCTCGATGAACTGCCGGAATTTGGCAAGTCAACCCTTGAAGTCCTGCGTCAGCCCCTGGAGGACGGGGAAGTATGCATATCCAGAGTGCATGCCTCCTTGTCCTTCCCCGCGCAATTGATGCTGATTGCATCGATGAATCCGTGTCCGTGCGGCTTTCAAGGCGATGCTTCTCATGAATGTACCTGCAGCCCCAGTGAAATCAAGCGCTATACAAAGAAAATATCCGGTCCGCTTTTAGACCGGATTGATATCCATATCCAGGTGCCGCGCGTTGAGTACAAGGACCTGGCAGAGCCTGTTCCTGCCGAATCCTCGGCCGTGATTCGGGCCCGGGTAGAGGCGGCGCGAGGACTGCAAACGGAGCGGCTGGCAAAATATAAGATTTTTAGCAATGCGCAGATGCACCATGCCCAGTTGAAAAAACTCTGCCCGCTGTCAGCTGCAGCGCAGACGCTCTTGAAGCAGGTTTTTGAAAAGCTCAGTCTCAGTGCCCGTTCCTACGACCGGGTAATCAAAGTCGCCCGCACCATTGCCGATCTTGAACAGGAGGACACGATAAATGATCGTCATATCGCCGAAGCCATCCAGCTGCGCGGTGACATCGGTCTGCATGGGCAATGAAAAAGAGATATAAATACAACGAAAGCTGCCGGATGATAAATAGTGATTGTAAAAGATCGTGTTTAGCAGAGTATAAAATAATTGTTGTGCTGAAAATAAAAGCATAAGGAAACGTGGATACAAAGCAACAAGCCCCACGATGTTTGTTTTCGTGGGGCTTCTTAGAAAAATATTTAAAAAAATCTATAAGTGAATAGGTTAATATGACAAGTGAGGGGATTTCGTGAAGGTTCAAAGGTCTCGGGGCTGGCATTTCGATAGCGTTGTTCAAGGGTTATATTCTGTGGGGTTACTACTAGCCGCTTTGTTTATAATGGTTCTAGTTTTTTGGGGGATTGACTGGTTGATTGAGTCGCTATCCAGCCCTAAACCAGTTTATATATTTTTCTTTTGGTTCCAACTCGTTTTTTGCCTTTCAGTGATACTTCTTGTGTGTAGACTGCCATATAAAGGGGAAGGGGGCACTAAACTATTTATACTAACGATATTAATTGGTGGCTATATGATTTTTCTCGGTCCTATGGTTATGGATATCCCGAATTTATTGATGGGGCAGTATCAGTCGGTTGAAGGGCAACCCGAAAATGTATGGAAGCCTCGGAAATCATTGACGCACCATGTTTCTATTGGCGGGAAAGACATCGAATTTGTTATGGGAACCAAATTGCGAGAAAAAGAAAACAGACAAAAATATTATCAGGTGGAATATCTGCCTCATAGTAAATATGCTATAGATGTAAAAGAGTTAGAACAATAGAAGGGTTCGTTGTTTATATAGATTTTATAATGAGCGTAGTTTATCATGGGAAAATGATTTTGATTATTGGATATTTAGTTAATACCGCTTATGCGAATACTTGATATTTTTATAGAATAGATTAGGCAAAATGTAAAGGAGGATTCAGATGAGCAAAACGTATTATATTGCAAGCTGCTTATTTACAGCGCGGTTTCCCGAAACAAGCATAAAAATCCAAAAATACGTAGAGAATCGTTCGGATATAGAAATTCTACGGTGTTGTATTCCCAATTTCAGAGTCAGGGAAAATACAGAACGTATTCCCGACGAGAATGTACGCGAAGCATGGAAGAAACTTCCCGTATCAGCGGAAATCGAGCCAGGGGATACCGTCTATTCCTTGTGCCATAACTGCACGAATATCCTTGCTGAGCAACGCGATGGCGTGAATCTAATTTCCCTGTGGGAACTCATTGATAAAGATAAAACGTTTGTATATCCCAACTATGCCGGATTGAAGGTGACGGTGCAAGATTGCTGGCGTTCCAGAGAGCAACGCGGGGAGCAAGATGCCGTCCGCAGCCTGCTTGCTCGCATGAATATTGAGTACATCGAAACAGCTGAAAATCGCGAAAATACAAACTTCTGTGGTAGTACATTGTATCGAGAACAACCTGCCAAAAATGCGAAATTTGCTCCCAAACATTATGTGGAACAAGCCGTAGGCAAGTTTCTGCCGCATACGCCGGAAGAACAGGTAGCCATCATGCAGGATTATTGCAAGAATTTCACAACTCATACCGTCGTATGCTATTGTCATTATTGTTTAGAGGGTATTCTTCAAGGCGGCGTTGAAGGCAGGCATATTGCACAGCTACTATTCCCTGAAAATTAGTCGATTGTTGTAGTGATATATTGAAGTAGTAATCTTAGTGTCACGCAAAATATAGCCCTAATATGCAAAAAAAAGAAACATCCCCAGTGTCCGCTGAAAGGGGAAAAGTTTACATAAAGGCATTGGCACTGACCTTTTATGATGATATATAATAAATTATTTATAAGTACGAATACAGAATATCATAGAGGATACTAAGTTATGAAAAAATTTTTAAATTTAGTAATTATTGCAATTATGGTTTTGTTATATGCAGAGGGAGTAGCGCTTGCAGACGATTTCGTGGAATGTAAAAATGAACAAGATCATTATCGATTTTTGATTCCAGGTTCGTTGAATTATCAAGATGTATCTGGAATTAGATCATTGGAAAACACTTCCTTTGTAGCAGTTGATATACCGAATGGTATAAGTATATGTGTAGATAAAATTCCCGAAGTATTGTTTTTTCCTTCGGATAGATATGATCTCAATACGGAGAAAATTTTCTGGAATCAAGCGTTAAGAAAAGAGTATATAGGATATAAACTTAAGGAAGTTTATGCTTTAAGAGAAACTGGAACATTCATAAATAAGGATAGAAAGTTTTACTGGGAGAAATATGAATCTGCGAAACAAATGGCAATGATTTATCATACATTTAACCACGGGATTTTATATAAAATACAGTATGTTTATAAAAAAAATGATCCGGTTGATCAAGAAAATATTGTTAAGTCGATTAATAGTTTTAGATTTTATGGGAGTGACCCATTGTGGGGGGGAATATTTTCGTCGCGAGGAATAAATATTTTTGCTGATTTGAATAATATAACAGAGCGTCTAGATCCTTCGGATAATAAAAAATATAAAGTAATAATATATAAAATGATACAGGCTGATGGAATTGTTGAAAATTCTATTGGATTGAAAAAAATAAATAATACAATATATTATAAAATATTTTCGTCGTCACGACTTACCAATAATGAGCAAGTACAAGAGTGGCAATTTTTTGCGGATCAAGACTGGAATAAAGTGGACGAAACTGATTCTGTTTTGATCAATAAGATTGTTTTGGGAATAGCAAATGTTTTAGACAGATATGGTTTTGAAAAGTAAGAAAATAGGATATTGCAGGGTGTTTCTTTTTTGCCCATGAGGTGATAATCTTTAAATCGAAGTTGATGAAAGCTGTCCCCAAATAGGAGTTAATGGATTATAGCTAAAAGTTGACGGAACGAAAAGGTCCCTGCTGTCTCGTGTTATGAAGAGCCGGATGCCTTAATAGGGCACGTCCGGTTCTGTGAGGGGGCTGGGTTGTGAGACCCGCCTCTACTCGACTGCTGTCCGCAACCATATTAGACCGCATTCCTGCAAGAATAATATGACTCCATTTGAGAAAAGATTTAAAAAAGAAAAAAGTAGACTCAAGTGTTACAAAAATGATTGATCACTACAGAGATAGATTAGCAGTTTTAAAACTTTATTTTATAAGGAGGTTTAACTTGTGGATAAACAAGATGTTAAAAAGAACGCACCTAGATACGGCGCGATGTCTCTAGAACTAAGCGGTGGCACTGGTGGGATTGTTTCGATGTGTCCATGTAGTTCGTTTATGGAAGTGTATAAAATAGATAAAACCTTTCAAATTCAAACTCCAGAGAACCTTGACCCCCAAGAAATTGATCCCAATATGGGATGGGTTGTGAAAGAAAAAGACAATATCGGAAGCAACAATAAAATTATTGCTCGTTTAATAATACAGTCAGAAGAATTTGTTAAACTTCTTCCTTCATCAATAAACCAGGAAGAAGTTAGAGATAAATTACATCAATGCAAAGAACTTTTAGTTGCTTGTCAGCGAATTGCTTTGGAGATTAATTCCGAAGTTGTGTCTATTAATAAACAAGTTGATGATAATGCTTTATCCATAAAGCACCGCGTAATTAACCCATTTCCGCAAGTAAAGGATTTAGAAAAAAATTCATCTGATTTCTTGAAAGATTCTAAGATGTTTATTCAAACACTTGTCGAAATATTTAACCATCTCTTTGAAGAAAAAGTAGAAGGTCCCCGTTTTAACGAAGTTAGAAATGCTCTTTTAAAAAAATTTGGCGAGGGAAATATCCTCTATGAGTATATAGCAAGAAATGAGCCATATGTTCATAATATAGTTTATTCTCGAAATAAAATTGAACATCCCTCAAAGAACAAGAAGTTTATAATAAACAACTATACTTTGTTGCCACAAAATCAAATATGTCCTCCCGTATGGTTCTTGACAGGTCAAGAACCTCGCCCTATATCAGAGCGAATGAATCAGTTGGTGGATGATCTACTGGCATTTGCAGAAGAATTTTTTATTCTTTGCGTTTTTGAAAAAAAGGATGACTGGATTCCCTATATGATTATTGAGATTCCTGAATCAGAAAGACGAACAGAATGCCCGATACGCTATGAACCTCAGATTGATGGAAATAAGTTGTTTCAACAAAAAACAAGCGAGTAATTTTGAATAGATATATAAGAATCAAACGTAATGAGGCGAGTAAAGAATGAAAAATGGAAGAAATGACCCGTGTCCATGCGGAAGTGGAAAAAAGTACAAAAAATGCTGTCTTGAATCAAACAGCATGGTGGCTTTATTTGGTGCATTAGAGACGTTAAAGCGTGAAGCAAAGATAAAACAATGTCTTAACCCTGTAAAAAGTGAATGTTCGTCAACTATTATTAAAGATCATGCTATCCAAAACAATCGTATATTAAGAAAATTGGCTGTAGATGGCTGTATAATGTCGATGGATGGTAGGTCGAATTTAGTTTTTCAAGATACCCAAAATAAGGGGAGGAAAGTTGCAACTACTTTTAGTGGATTCTGCTCTTTTCACGATAAGACCTTATTTCAAGATATAGAAGATATTGATTTTATTGGAACACAGAAACAAGTATTTCTGTTAACTTATCGTACACTCGCGTGGCATTATCATAAAAAGAAAGAGCAAATAAATTCGATTGTTTTGTTAGAAGATAAAATGCAACAAAAAGGGTATTCTTTTCCGAGGCCGCAGGGTTATTGTGATTTGATGAATAGCTATGAACTTGCAGTAGAAGATAATGATGCGGAAAAAGAACTCTTTGATAAATGTTTGATTAATGCAGATTTTGAAGGCATATCATGTCAGATTTGGGAAATTCCATATGAGATTGAGTTTGCTATTTCCATGATGCATGGGTTGGAATATGACATCGATGGAAATGAAATTAATGATTATTTGGTGGAGTCCCCAATCAAAAATATATACCTAAATATTTTCCCGGGAGATAAGAAGTCGTATTGTGTCTGGTCTTGGCTTAAAAATAATGATGTTTCTTATATGGACTTTTCTAGGAAATTCATGATGCTATCAGTTGAAGAGAGAAAAAACTATCTAAATAACCAAATGCCCATATGGTCTGATTCTATTATTGTTTCACCACGTTTATGGAACAAATGGGGAGATCAAATACAACAATCCCTGATTACTCATGCAAACTTTGATGTGATATATCAAGCAATGGCGAAAGAAAATTCGATGCATACATATCGGTATATGGATACACCTTGGAATTTTTTTGAAGACGTTTAAAGATGTTTTTTGTTTTGTGAGATTAGAACATCTATTGAAATGAGGTTGCAAATATGAATATTCTTGTCATAGGTAATGGGTTTGATTTAGCACATGATTTGCCAACAACATATGAAGACTTTCTATGTTTCTTAGAAGTATTGGTATATATTATTGATTTGGGGGGGGCTTCGCGGAGGAGATATAAAGGTACATTAGAAATGAGTGATATTAAAGATGAACAATTAAAGGAATCACTGTCTGTTTTTTTTGGTGATGAACGAAGAAAACATCATATATTTGAGAATTTATTTTGTAATATATGTGAGAATGATAGTGAGGATGGATTTTGTGCTAAAGCTAGTCATTGCGAATGGCTTCACAAAGCACCAGAAAATGATGTGCTTGTTAAAAATAAGTGGATAGATTATCTTTTGTTAATTTATAAAGAGAAAAAGTTTCGTGGAGAACATTGGATTGATGTCGAATTTGAAATTCAAAAAGTAATGAAGTTTATTGATGAAATGGAGACCGTAAATGTCAAGGACGGAACGAGGCATTTGATATATGAGGCGCTAGATATCAAGGAAGTTATGGATGTAAGCAAAAACTACCAGGCAAGTCTAGAAGAAAAAAGAAAATACGTTGGACGATTAGAAATAGATTTAAATAGGTTTAACCAATGTTTAGAACAATATATGCTATTTGTTAATAAAATAGAAATTGTGAGCGTTTTACCAGATATAAAACGCTTAAATGTTGATAAGGTTTTAAGTTTCAATTATACAAATACATATGAACGGTATTATGGGGGAAATCGTCAAACTGAATATAACTATATTCATGGACGAGCTGGACAAAACAACATAATTTTAGGATTTAATGAATATTTAAAAGACGACGAAAAAGACAAAAAGTTACTGTGTGTTCGTTTTAAAAAATTTTTTCAAAGAATATATAAGGGAACGGGATGTTCCTATAAAAGTTGGATTGTTAAAGGTGAAGAAAATAATGTCTTTATTTTGGGGCACTCTTTAGATGTTACAGACAAAGATGTTATGAGTGAGATAATTATGAATGAAGATGTTCAAAGGACTACCATTTTTTATCATAATAAAGAATCACAGGCTAAACAAATAATGAACTTGATAAGAATAATTGGACAGGATAACTTGATAAGAAAAACGTATGATGAAAATCCACAAATTGTATTTAAACAACAAGATTATCCGAAAAAATGCAGGAGTAAAACTATAGTTTGACGCATGGAAAGAATATCGGCATTGCGACAGCAGGCGGGATTGGGGCTGCCTTAATTTTTCATGCGACCTATACGGTTTTAGGGTTGACGCTGGTCATTCAATCCTATATTTGGTTATTTAAAATTTTACAAGTTTTAGGTGCTGCGTACTTGGCATATCTGGGTATAGGGGGGATTCGGTCGTTGTTTCAGGCACAAAAGCTGGCGATTACCACGGAAACTGAGCCTCCGGTAGAACCCAAAAACTTATGGCAGGGTTTTAAGAATG
>JBOFWE010000270.1:0-1002 GCA_051653465.1 Selenomonadaceae bacterium
TGAAGTTTTTGCCCAGGTGGAGTTTTATCCGCAGGATGTCGAAGCTATATGGTATAGCGGGTATAACCGTGATATCGGAAATGGCAATACGATGGGGTGGAAATATAATATCAGTGAGGATGACTATGTGCTGGGGGCGACCAGGAAATTTGACGAGCGCTGGCTACTTCGCTATGAATATGCTCATGCCACACGGCTTGGAGAATTTGGCCTTAGATACAAACTGCATGATTTCGTCAGCTTGGAGTATATCGCCAATAAAGAGGACAACTGGCTGCGATTGATTGGCAATTTTTAAAGCCTTGAATATAAAAAAAGAGTTTGTTATAATGAGAATGCTTTAGAGTAAGTTTTACCGTGAACTGAAGTGAAATTTTTGCTTTGGCTGACGATCAACAACCCAGAAGGGTAAAAGGAGAAAAAATATGATTAAGTTTGAAAAGAAGCAAGTGAAAATTATTAGTGTAGCAATTGCTCTGATGTTTGTTCTGAGTGTGGTCGCAATCGCAGTATCCTCACAGTCGGGATCGGGGATTGCCTCGGCAGCATCTTCCTCGACCGTTGGCATTATCGATTATCGTCAGGTAATGTCGCAGCATCCGGACCTTGCTGCAGCGAATACGCAGATGCAGCAGGAAATACAGCAGGCACAGCAGGATTTTGCCGGCAAGACAGAAGGCATGAGTGATCAGGACAAGCAGGCATATTATCAGCAGACGCAGCAGCGCCTGGCCAATAAGGAAAAAGATCTGATTGAACCGATTCGGAACAAAGTACAGGATGCAGTAAAAAGCGTAGCGGAAGCAAAGGGCCTGACGGTTGTTCTTGATAAAAACAGTGTTGTTTACGGTGGGCAGGATATCACCCAGGACGTAATCAAAAAAGTCACGAAGTAAGAATATCACCTATAGTTGATTTTTCGTACCGAGCCAGCGCGACTGTGCTCGGTACTTTGTTGAAGGAGTGGTTCTGTGACGGAGCGGAAGAAAAAGATCGCCCTTG
>JBOFWE010000271.1:0-4476 GCA_051653465.1 Selenomonadaceae bacterium
TTTTTAAAGCTTCTTCAAATCTGCAATAAGTTATATTCTATCACTGCGAAATCCATTTTGAAATAAATTCCTCAAATATTTTTGCATTAAAATACCCCCCGGAAGAATCCAATCTTCCGAGGGGCATTTCGGTACTTTCTGTTCTCGTCTGGTTACCTTTTTGTCAAAGCTCGTTCTTGCGACCGATTTTGACTTCCCTGTAAGGATTTTAACCCTTACCTGTCGCCAAACCATCCCACTACTCATACCTGGCTGCAGATGTTCAGGCCACATACTTTTTAGCAGTTCGTCTAATATGCTGTGACTCCATGCATCCGCTTACAGAGGAGCTATCCGAACATCCCCTATGGGCTTCGGTACCGTGTACCTGCCGAACAACCCTTCCGTTGAATTAAATATACCATAAAACCAGCTGGCGCGCAAGCTATTTTTAGAAAATTTCTAATATTCTCGTATTATTTTTTAATACTATTGTTTTTGTCTTAATCGTGCCCGCTGCCAAGGTCTTTTTGCACCCGCCGATGAACGGCCCGGCTGTCACCAATGACGTGAAAGTTTTCAACAATAAAGCAATAGACCAGGCACCCAGCCGCAATCAGACCTACACTGACAAGGATTTCCCAAACCGAAGGGAAATACGTTCCCGACTTATACATTGCCGTAAATACACAGTTCATGCGGTTCATGATAATACCACCAACGGTAAGCAGTGCATACAGCAGCAATCCCCAGCGTTTATTGACCACCGGACTAAAAATCAGCAGGATAGGCAGCACAATCCCCAGCAGCATCTCAACGAGATACAAATTGCTCTGCATTGTATTGGCAAACACATAGCCCCACTGGCCTTTAACTGTCACATCAATAATCTTCAGCACCAGATAGGCAGCCATCACTCGTCCGCCCACCCGGCAAAAGCGCTTAAGAATCGAGACTTCAATCGCGTGGCCATAAGCCCGGCGCGCCAGTTCCGTTTCAATACAGACCATTGCCGAACCGACAAAAAAGGAAGACAGTAAAAAATACAGCGGCAGCAGCTCGCTCCACCAGAGCGGATACATTTTCGTCTTAAAAAGCAAAAACAATCCCCCTAGCGACGATTGGTGCATCATCGGAAATACCAGCCCGATGATAAGCAGCACCGGCAACGCCTTTATCACCCAACGGTGCATCTTCTTCGCTACCCGCTCAGTCAATATATCACAAAATTCCAAAGACAGGATCGTAGTATAAATCGAAATACACCAAAAAACCTCAAACAGGACAGAAGAGTGTCCCCACGAAACAAACGGCCGCCAAAAATTGTACCATTGGCCGATATCGAGAAACAATCCCGCCATAACCAGCAGGTAGCCAAACAATGACGTCACCAAGGCACTGCGGGCCACGACCCGGTATTTCTCCTTTTCAAAGGTATGCACTAAAAGCGTCGTACCATACCCGCCGCCGGCAAGCGCAACTCCGACCATGACATCAAAGGAAATCCAAAAACCCCAGGGGGTCTCGTCACTGAGGTTTGTCACGAAATGATAGCCCGTCACCATCCGGACAAGAATAACGGCCAGGCTGCCAAGCAACAGTGCCGTCAGAACAAAGCGCATCGGCGTAAGTGTAAATTTCCAGCCAAACAGCTCCAGCTGTTTATATGTTTTTTTCATCCCCGAAAGCCTCCTCCTGCATATAAAAGCGCCACTGCCTATTCCTCATTGTCGCTGTCACCTTTTTTCCCTTCCAGCTTTCTGCGGCGCCGGCTGTAAAGAGCCATAGCCGTCAAAAAGACGCCCCAGGTCACAGCTAAGAACGGCACCGCCGACAGCAGTCCCCGCGTATACGTAACCGGAGAAACCTCTTCCATATCTGTTTTAAACCCAAGCTCAGCAAAATCTACATCGGAAATATAGAGCCAGTTCGTACCGCCGATCTCCTTCGCTCCGTAAACGTGTTTTATATACTTATTATCATTTCCCACAATGCTCTGCGCTGTCTGCAAAAGCTCGTCACTATTGCCAAACATCATCGCCCCCGTAGGGCAGACATCGACGCAGGCGGGCGAAGCTCCTTTTGCCAATCGCGTCGCACACATCTGGCATTTCGCGACCAAGGGCAGTGCCTTTTCCCATTCATATTTCGGCACATCGAACGGACAGGCGACCATGCAGTATCGACAGCCAACACAAAGGTCTGGATAGTAAACAACAGCTCCGTTCTCATCCTTTTGTAAAGCCCGCGAAAAACACGCCGACACACAGGCCGGGTCCTTGCAGTGCATGCACTGCTGTTTTACATACCGGTAAACAGGCTCCCCCTGGCGCGTCACCGCCTCACGTCGCTCTACAACCGTCCAGTTTTTATCATTTAATTTTGCGCTGGCCCCGACCGCCGGGGCCTTTTCGTTGAAGGCAACTTTATTCCACAGCTTGCAGGCAACCGTACAGCTGCCACAGCCGATGCATTTTGTCAGATCAATTAATACGCCCTTGTCTTGCGCCATCAGCTCTCACTCCCCTTTACCACCCAACTCACGCTGTCCGGCTATTCCTTTTTGGCCGATAGCAGCCTGCTTCGATCCGTATACTGCGTATGCAGCAGCTTTTCTGCCCGCTCTCCCAGCGGTTTGCCAAGATCCTCTTCATATAAAGCCTGAATCTCCGCATTTTCATAGCTGGCATGCTTGCCTGATTTAGCCTTATCAAGCTGATAGAGACTTTTCATTCGTGCCTTACGCACCTCATCCGTCGGCGGTACGGCGCTCCGCGGCTGTCCGCCCCCGCCAATACAGCCTCCCGGGCAAGCCATAAATTCAATGAACTGCCACGGGGCATCATTGTTTTTGAGCCGCTTCATAATCGTGCGAGCATTCTTTAACCCATGGCAAACCGCCACTTGTACGGTCCCCGCCCCCGGTATATGGATCGTCGCTTCCTTGACACCATCAAGTCCGCGCACACTTTGCCATTCCAGCAGCGTTTCCGGCGGTGTTTGTTTTGTTACATAATAATAAAGCGTCCGCACCGCAGCTTCTGTCACTCCGCCTGTCGCCCCAAAAATTTTCCCCGCACCGGTGCTTTCTCCCAGGATAGAATCATATCGTTCGTCCGTCAGTCCGTTGAGATCAAGCCTGTTCTTCTTCAGCAGCTGTGCCAGTTCCCGAGTCGTCAAGACGATATCCACATCACGGACAGAATCCTGTCCATACTCGCGGCCCGCGGCATTCATTTCCGGACGTGCTGCCTCATATTTTTTCGCCGTACACGGCATAATTGCCACGGAAACAATTTTTCCCGGCTCAAGTCCCAGTTTTTTTGCATAATACGTCTTGGCAACCGCCCCAAACATCTGTTGTGGCGATTTGCAGGTCGACAGATGATCAAACATCTCCGGATAATAGTATTCACAAAATTTAACCCAGCCCGGGCAGCAGGAAGTAAATTGCGGCAGAGGTTCCTTGCCGCTGACAACGCGGTGCAGCACCTCTGCCGCCTCTTCCATAATCGTCAAATCTGCTGAAAAACATGTGTCGAGAACGGCATTAAAGCCCAAGGCCTTAAGCGCTGCAACCTGTTTCCCTTCGACAATTTCTCCCGGTTCCATGCCAAACTCTTCTCCCAAAGCCACCTTCGTAGCCGGAGCCGTCTGTACGATCACATATTTATCCGAGTCTGCCAGAGCCGCCTCAACCTTGTCAATATCCATTTTTTCCGTAATAGCGCCGGACGGACACCATAACACACACTGTCCGCAGTTGACGCAAGGGGTTTCTTTTTTTATCGGCAAATTATAGCTGCCATAGACGCTCATCGTATTTTTGCAAACCTCTATACACTGTCCGCACAAAATACATTTTGCATCATCACGCATGATAGAAGGATTGTCCTCGTCAATGGCAATTCGCCCTTTAACCTTTGCCGCATAATTCCCTTTATTTTCATACTGCGAAGGCATCCAGCCCTTGCCGCCAGCCTGGTCCCCAGAACAACCAGATGCCACAAGACCTGTACCTACAACCCCCGCACTTCCGATCAATTTCAAAAAACTTCGTCTTGAAACTTTGTCTTCACCAATCATGAAATACCAAGCCTCCATTCTGAATAAACTCAGCCTCTGTCGTGTCGTCTTACTCACCTGATCTGATCCCCGCCTGACAGTGCAAAATTCCTTGCCACAGCCGACGGATGCCCCAGAAGCCATCGCTCACTTGTGGAGGGTTCCCTAAGTTTAGATGAGATCGAGTTTCCCTGTCACCAGCGTTAAAAAGTAAAGAGAATACTGAATTTTCCTTATTCTCAGCAACGCCGTTGCATGTTATCCTCAAAGGCACATTATGACCGACAGCAATCCGTCCCAGCAAAAATAATCTGCCCCGCAAACAGCAGGTCAGACTACTACAATACAGCAGGCCGCCGTTTTTGTCATAAAGTGATTTTATCATAGGATAATTACCTTTGTCCAGCAATTCATCAAGTTTGAATTTTCTGT
>JBOFWE010000272.1:0-1900 GCA_051653465.1 Selenomonadaceae bacterium
ATCGGCAGGACTATAATTCCTGCTGACTTTAAACTGATCCTGAATCCCGTCCATAAAGCCAGCGCAATATCGCCGGCACCTGTATCCCCAGCCATAAAGTCCCGCATATAGTATATAAAATATATTCGGTACAAACAGAGCACACCGAGGAAAAACAGATACGCCTTACCATCTTTTTGCAGGTTTTTAAAAAATTTATTAAATCGCATATATCTATATACTCCCAAATTCACAATAACTGCTGTAGTTTATCGATCACCCGCTGCACGGAAATTTGCTCGAGACAATCCCGCTGCAGGCGGCATTCCCGTTTCCAGCAATATCGGCAGTCGCAATCTACCTCAAGGGCATTTTCTGTCTGTCCATAGGGGCCATTGCGGTTTGCATCCGTCGGGCCCATAAGCATGGTCACCGGAATGTTAAGTCCGGCAGCAAGATGCACCGGTCCCGTATCCCCGCCGATAACAGCCTGGGCATTTTTTATAATATAAGCCAGCTGTTTTAATGTCGTCTTACCCACCAGGTTAACCGGAGGTATTTCCGCCCCTGACGCAATTTCACCTGCCAGGCGTTCATCGACAACACCACCACCAATGACAACCGGAATAATATTTTTATTATACAGCCAGTCTGCAACCTGTGCAAAAAACTTTGTCGGCCAGCGCTTATTCGGCCAATTTGCTCCCGGGGCCAAAACTACATAGCGGTTATTTATATCCGCCCCAGCCTGTTTCATCAAACGGATTGCTATATCCGCTTCCCGTTCTGTTATTTCCATAGGAAATACCACCTGCTGCACCTGGCAGCCAATTTTACGGACAACATCGAGATAACGTTCAACAATATGTCCGCCGGCGTTAGGTCCGATTACCGGCTGGCTGATCTTATTGCTGCCTTCGCGCATGTTGGCACAACCAAATTTCAGCTTGGCATGACTAAGCCAGGCAATGGCCGCTGACTTAAACAGTCCCTGCAGATCAAGTACCACATCGTATTTTTCCCGTTGCAGTTTTCGCTTAAACGGCCCAATTTGCTTCATAAAGCCGCGCAAGGATTTGAACTTTTTCTTTTCAAACAAAATAATTTCATCAATATAGGGGTTGTTGGTCAACAGATCATAGGCAGGTGGTTCTACCACCCAGGTCACTTTCGCCTCGGGAAAGCTTTCCTTAATTGCATAGGATACCGGCAAGGCATGAATAACATCGCCTATTGCGCTTAACTTGACCACTAGAATGTTTTTCGGTGTCATTACAGACTCCTTTCACAACAGAAAGGCTCCATCACCATAAAGGGACAGAGCTTCTTTCGTTTATTTTATACTGTTTTTTTTATTTTTTCAATAATATTTGTCGTGGAACGGCCCTCTACCATATCAATGAATTCCACCCGCCCCCCATAGGTCTGGACAATTTTTGCTTCCGGGAGCGTCTCCAGGGTATAATCCCCACCTTTTACGTAGACATCGGGCTTCACCTTGGCAATCAATGCTTCAGCTGTTTGCTCTTCAAACAGGACCACGGCATCAACGGCTTTAAGCGCACCAATGACTTCTGCTCGGTCGAGCTCATTATTGAGTGGACGCTGCGGGCCTTTCAGCCGTTGAACAGAGGCATCACTATTGAGTCCGAGAATAAGATAATCACCGCAGGCTTTTGCCTGCTGCAGATATTTCACATGACCGGCATGAACAATGTCAAAACAGCCATTCGTAAAAACAATTTTCCGATTGGCCCGGTGTAAAATTTCGCAAAATCCTTTTATATCTTGTGAATTTATCAACATACAAGATCCCCGCTTTTTAAAACCTTTGTCAATTCTGCCGCTGATACAGTAGCAGTCCCAAGCTTGCGCACAGCAATTCCTGAAGCATAATTCGATAATTCTGCTGCCAGGGACG
>JBOFWE010000273.1:0-1001 GCA_051653465.1 Selenomonadaceae bacterium
TCATCTCCGGGCGATCCATGAGGAGGCCCAGTCAGAAGCCGGGCTGAGCTTTATGAAGGCCATAGCAACCTACGATGCCAGCCGCGGCATTCCCTTTGCCGGCTATGCCAAAGCCAAGGTATACGGTGATCTGCGCACACTGTTTAAGCGAGAACGCCGTACCTGGCAACGCGAAGCCTCGGCAAACGAGTCCATCGGCGAAGGGATCGAGCTTATCGACACCATCCCCGATCCGAAGAATTCTTTTGACCAACTGCTGACCAAAATTCAGCTGGAAGCTGCTTTGACAAAGCTGACCGAAAAGCAGCGAATCGTGCTGCACCTCTGCTTTGGTCTTGACCTGTCGCAGTCGCAAGCGGCCCGGCAGCTTCATACCTCGCAGCAGGTGCTCTCAGCCAGACAATCGAGGGCCCTCGCCCGTCTGCTCGGACTGCTTTCACCCCGGTAAAATCAGCGATCATCCTTGTGGTCCCGCCCATGCAGGCGATGAAACAACGCTGTATCAAAAGAATTGAGCATCATCGCCTGCAGCAAAAATCCATGAAGTAAATGCTGTTGTGCCGTTGCCATAGTCCATAATAAAGGGAAGGTTTTGCCATCCTTGAGCCGCAGCATCGTCTGCCCCTCCACGAGCAGCAGATCCTCAATCTGCTCAAAATTAAAATAGCCGGCAGCGCCATCGCCGCTGATCCGCGGCCGGCGAATTTTAAACGGTACCAAAACCAGTTCCCAGCTAAAAGCCAAAGGAACCCAGGCCTTCTGATGCGTATAGCCTTCGGCCCATTGGCGCAGCAAGCAAAGATCCGTGCACTGCCGTATGCGCAGATGGTCAAACACGGCATCAAGCTTCACCGGCAAGGGCCGCTTTTTTCGTCCGCGCTCATAGACAAAGGCACAATCCCCGCATTTCGTATACTCCGGCACAATCGCTGCAATTTCTCTGGATATCGGCAAATCCTCCACTTCAATTCCCCCTTATATTTTTAGATGATTTTCGCTTA
>JBOFWE010000274.1:0-2598 GCA_051653465.1 Selenomonadaceae bacterium
GAGGTCATAGGTGTGACTTTTCTAAAAACAGAATACCCACATGATATTGTGCATCAAGTGCAAAATATCATGAAATATGTATCTGACAAAGACCCAAAAGAGTTAGCTGCAAATCCAAAATCGTGGCGCATTATTAATGAAATTAGTCATCACTCAAGTATTTTCAACTTTACCTGGTTCTACACATTTAAAACAGCAATTATAGATCGGGTCAGGGGATTTTTTGCAATGAAGTACTTGAGAAAAATAGGATTTCCACTTTATTTCGCCGATCCTTACAGTTACTGACAATGTGAAAGCAATAAAAATAAAAATGGAATTTTGAGGGTTTTTTATCCTAAGAAAACTGACTTGGTTTTAATTGGCAAGGATGAGCGTGTTAAAATCTATTTGTTCTCAATTTTAACACAGAAAATGTTTATGTTAAAAATCTTCTGTGTAGGTCTTTTTACATGAGGTGCCACTTTGGGCTTGACAATCTGCCATGTAAAAATAAAAGAAAATTTACTTATGCTTTTCCAATAAATTAAGCAGAGTGCTTAATTGTTATTGCAATACTGCTGCTATATCGGCAACTTGACCATTGGCGAACATATGGTATAATGATGGCTAGTATCCGTATTATTTTTTTAGGGGGTTGATTTCATGGCAAATCCTGTGATTTCAAAAGTAAAGGATTTAACTGCTTACAGCAGTGATTGTGCCACTTATACCGGAGTGGCTTTAAAGAGTATGGTCCTGGTGGTCATTGTTACGGCATCGGCGCTGGTGACCTGGGTTATGGGTTATGCCAGCCCGATTACAACCGGCGTAACGGCAATTATGGGGCTGATTACGGCGCTGGCAATATCGTTTAGGCCTTCCTGGGCTGGCGTATTGGCTCCGCTCTACGCGATTTTAGAGGGGATGTGTCTGGCTTCGATTTCAGCGATGTTTGCCAGAGCGTATCCGGGAATTGTGGCGAACGCCGTCCTGCTGACCTTCAGCATTGCTTTCGGAACGGCTTTGATTTATGCCAAAGGCTATGTCAAGGTTGATGCCGGCTTTATGCGGGCTGTTTACATGGCTACGCTCGGGGTTTTTCTGACCTATATGCTGGAATTTGTACTGCGCTTTTTCGGCATATCGATTCCGATGATTCACCAAAGCGGCATTGTCGGCATCGCCTTCAGCCTTGTCATCGTCGGGATTGCAACGTTCAATCTGTTCATCGATTATGAACAGATCAGCCAGAGCGTCCGCCAGGGAATGCCGGCCGAATACGAATGGTTTTGTGCCTTTTCCCTGCTGGTCACCTTGATTTGGCTTTATGTCGAAATCCTTGACTTGTTGCGGAAATTAAAAGATGACTGAGTGAAAACAGGACCGGTACAGTGTATGCTGCACCGGTCCTGTTTTTTTATAGCTGGCAGGGTGCTTGCTCCGGTTCTGGCATCTGACGTAAATTTTTCCAATGCATGCGCAGACTGGGTAAAATGATGGCAAGGGTAAAGAACTCAGCCAGTGGCAGTGACAGCCAGATGCCGATGGCACCGATAAAGCTTGGCAATAAGAACAGCAGGGGGATGACAAGTAAGAGCCCGCGCAGGCAGGCTGTCAGGGCTGCAGCTTGGGGCCGGCCGGTTGCGGTGAAGAGAACAGCCAGGATAAAATTGCAGCCGCTGAATAACAGGGCGGGTGCTGAAAAACGCAGTGCCAGGGCGCCAATAGTCAGCAGTTCGTTATTGTCTCCGGCAAACAGCGAGACGATATTTTCGGCGGTAGCTGAGACCAAAGCTGCGATCAGGATGCCGGCAACGATTACGGCTTTACTGGCAACAACAAACAGCTCACAGATAGGAGCTGTTCGGCCGGCCCCGAAATTATAGCTGAAAATCGGATGGATGCCGATGCCAATGCCGGTTATCAGCATGCTATGGAAAAAAAGCATATAGCCAACAATGGTGAAGGCGGCGACCCCATTACTGCCGAGCAAGTGCAGGGCAGCCGCGTTAAAGAGGGCCGTTGTCAGCGCGATGGAAATTTGGCCGATACATTCAGCGCTGCCGTTCAGCATGATTTGCCGGTAGGGCCACCAGGTGATAAAGACAGCGGTGAAGGCGTAGCTGGAACAGCCCCGCAAAAAGTAGAGCAGTCCGCATAGAAAGGGCAGCAATACCGACAGTCCGGAGGCCAGCGCCGCACCGCGAAGCCCCCAGTCAAGTTGAAAAATAAACAGGTAATCGAGGGCGATATTGAGCAGATTTCCCGCCAGCCCGAAAAACAGGGAGAGCTGCGGTTTGCCCTCACCGCGTATAAACATAGAAAACGCGATATTGAGCATCATGAACAAATAAAAATAGACGAGAATGCCAAGAAAATCCTGCATGTAAGCATAAATTATGCCGGTGGCCCCTAAAAGAAGCAGAATTTTTCCCTGAAACATAAACAGGACAAGCAACAAGCTGGTGACGATAAGCACGATCAGTGCCAGCGAGGAAGAAAAGTAGCGGCTGGCGGTCTCGCTTTTGCCGCGACCGGCTGCTTGTGAGGCCAGTGTCAGTCCGCCGACGGCAATCGTGGTGGTGACGGCCAGCAATATATAGACCAGTGGCAATG
>JBOFWE010000275.1:0-1008 GCA_051653465.1 Selenomonadaceae bacterium
CCTTCGATCATCGCATCAAACTTCTTGATGATGTAGCCGCCCACCGGGCCCATAATCATGGCCCCCATAAACATCGGAATACTGGCTCCGACGATCACGCCCACAGTGGCAATTGCCCCGAGCACGCCCCCTCTGGCCCCGCTGACCGCGCGGCCTCCGGTATAGCCGATGAGCAGTGGCAATAAAAAGGTGATCATGGGTCCGACTAAGTTGCTTAAATATTCATTCGGCATCCAACCGGTGGGGATGAACAAGGCCGTAATCAAGCCCCAGGCAATAAATGCCCCGATATTCGGCATTACCATACCGCTTAAAAACCGGCCAAACTTTTGCACTTTTTCCTGTGTGCCGCTCGCCGTAAACTCCTGGCTCGTCATAACTATACCTCCAATAGTTTCTTTACTTGCAACCGATAGTAATTCTTTAAAATAAGGCCGATTTCTATTTCGGCTTCATCTTTTATGCCTGTTTGCAGGCAGCTGCGAAACGCTGTACTCTCGAGCAGCATTTGGCTCAAGTGACTCATAACCTCAAGCGCCATCTTGCTGCAATTTTCCGGGACCAGCATAATGATCCCCAAGTGCAGCGTCTCCAGCTTCCCATTGTTTTTCACGGGCAGTCCCTCATTTTGAAACTGTACCGCGCCAAAATATGGTTTTGCTACTGCCGCGGTCCGGCAATGGAGCAAAATCATCTCCTGCCCGGTAACAATCGTCCCCCCAAGTTCCTCGCGTTTTTTCAGCGCGGCGGTTAACGCGATTTGCTTTTCCGCCTGCGCCAAAATTGTCTCGCTGACCTGCTGTATCACTTCATCCAAGGTCGCAGCCGGTTCCGCTTGCAGCAGAAAAAATCCATCCAGTATATCGACGATGGCCTGCGAGATGACCGTCAATGCTGAAATCTTATGCTTAAACGACCATTCCTGCTTGCTCCTGACCGGCAGCGGCGGCTGCACCATTTTCAACTGTTCCATCACTCGGTTGATCTTGACCTTATCCTCCTGAAACA
>JBOFWE010000276.1:0-1398 GCA_051653465.1 Selenomonadaceae bacterium
AACAATGATGCTGCCTGGGCACTGGTGCGGATGAAAAAGAAACAGACCCAGGTGCTGCTGGCGCATCTGAGTGAGGAAAACAACCGCCCTGCAGTAGCGCAGGCCACGATCTGTGATATCATCGAGCGGCAGGGCTGCAGCCTTGGTGAAGAACTGGCAATTCATCTGGCGAAACCGAATGAAACGGTTACTCTGTTTGCCTGATCCTACAGGCGCAATATTATAGAATATTATTGTATGGGGGAATAAACATGAACAAGATTAAAGCAGCCTTGTCTGCCGGCCTCGGGATTATGATTATTTCCGGCGTGCTATTGGCCGGCTGTACAAATTTCGGCAATAGCGGCAAGCCGGCCTCGCAGGCTACGGCGCAATCAAACCTTATGCCGCCGGCAGCCGAAGAAAATGTATCGGAAGCTCGCATGACGCCCGTTGTCCGGGCAGCTAAAGCGGTCGGTCCGGCCGTCGTCGGAATCACCAATAAAGCGGTGGCTCGCGACTGGTTCAACAATCAGGTGGAAGTAAACCAGGGCGTCGGCTCGGGGGTTATTTTTCAAAGTGACGGCTTTATCGTCACGAACAACCATGTAATTGCCGGGGCCAAGGAAATCACCGTATCCTTATCGGATGGGCGCTCGCTGCCGGGGAAGGTCATCGGCGCTGACTCGGCGACGGATATCGCCGTGGTCAAGGTCGATGCCAAGGGCCTGCCGACAGCTTCGTTTGGGAATTCAGACGGGATCATGATCGGCGAGCCGGCAATTGCCATTGGCAATCCGATGGGTCTGGAATTTCAGGGCAGCGTGACCAGCGGGGTCATCAGCGCGCTCAATCGCACCTTGGATATCGGGGAACGCCGGGTTAAACTGCTGCAGACGGATGCGGCCATCAATCCGGGCAATTCCGGCGGGGCACTGGTCAATGCCGATGGAATGGTAATTGGCATCAACAGCGCCAAGGTCGCTGCCAACGGCGTCGAGGGGATGGGTTTTGCGATTCCGATCAATACCGTGCGCCCGATCATTGATGAACTGATGAAAAACGGTCATGTTGTCCGGCCGTATCTTGGGGTCGGTGTTTTTGACAAGGAAACGGCCGCCCGTCAGGGATACCAGCTCAATGTCGACGCCGGAGTCTATGTAGTCAATATCACCAGCGGCGGCCCGGGGGATAAAGCCGGTTTGCAGCGCGGCGATGTGATCTTGAAGATTGATGACAAGGCCGTCAACACGGTGGCCGAACTCAGGGAAGCCGTGGGTTCGCATAAAATCGGCGAATCCGTGACCGTATCTTATCAGCGTAACGGCAAAAACCAGCAGGTGGATGTGACGCTTGAGGAAATGCCGCAGGCTGACGAATGAAAATAACCATCGTTGCCGCGGGCAAAATCAAAGAGAA
>JBOFWE010000277.1:0-35454 GCA_051653465.1 Selenomonadaceae bacterium
CATATTTCTGCACCGCTGCCAAAACAGCTTCTCCGTCTTCTTTTCTTACCACTGGATTCTGGCGGAAATCGGCAAGTCCCGTAGCCTTGATCACAAGCGGGTTATTTCCTACATAAGGCCAATCCTTAGGATTATCTGACCGCGAATATCCCACCAGGCCATGCTGGATAATCGCCGTATCCATTATATTTTTTGACCCATAAATTGTCTTGCCATCAACATCAATAATATTAGGGGCCATCGCTCGCTCAAGATTCAGTCCCCGGCAATCTACGACAAGACCTGAAAAAGCACCATCCGGAACAGCCGACTGTGGCGTAACTGGCTTTATTTTAGCCGGCTCTGCCTGGTCGGCTGTTTTTGGTGTTTCTATATCTTTTTCTGTTGAATTTTTGGTAGCGGTGGCGATATCCGTGGAAAGAGGCAGCACCGCATCATTGTCTTCTGGCTCCAGAGCATTTTTTCCGGTCCATACGGCAGCCGACAAGCTATTAGGCCCATAAAGCGGCATGCAGAGTGTGATCTGGTAATCGCCATTATCGAGCTGTTCCTCGTCAACAACGCGGGCATTTTTAATTGCCCCCGCAACCGCTGTTTTAATCGTATCTTTTTTTACCACGAGCTGCGCTACCGTTGTCTGGTTTTCAATTTCAACCCCATAGACAATACTTGCCATATTCCGATAGGCATCGACAACTGCCGCCCGGCGTGCCAAGGCATCAGCCTGGCCTGGTTTTATTGCATATTCCGGCGCAGCTCCCACACCAATCGCTGTGATAATATTACTGTTCCAGTCGATCCCAATCGCAAAACACGGCGATGATAAAAATAATGCCAAAACTATAGTTAAACTAAATATTCTCATAACAGATCATCCTTTTTCGTTTATTGAACAGTCAAATATATATTATGATTTGTCATCTTTGTAACCATGCCCGGACAGGCCATATTTTGTGTCAGCATATATGCCAGCCACTGGGCATCCCCATGAAAAGTGAAATCCACCACCGCCTGCTGCCCATTGTAGGATCGCAAAGACATATTACTTACAGCAGGTGCACACTGTAAATAATCTCGGACAGCACTCACCTGATTCAAATCATGAATTCCAGAAAGATATACTGTGTACATATCATTAGCCATTATTGCATCCGCCCGCAATTCCTTGCGCAAATAATCACTAGCCAGCAAGGCCGCCTTGCTCTTGGCGCCCTCAGCCGCAGCAATCGCCGTGATATCAGCCGCATTTTCTGTGTACTGCCCTTGCCCGATCATTTTATTGGTTGCCGGTTTATTGACACTAAATGTCAAAGATGCCATATAGGAAGAAATTGGTATTTGTGTATGAAATCCATTTTCCACCGGAGTGCAGTTCACACTCCCCTTAACAACATAGTCAAAATCATTTGCTTCTTTCAATGCCTGCATTTTTTCGGCCGAAGAAAAGCCTGCGGACTGTAAGCCGCTGACAATCGCCGCCGCCACCACTTCGTCCGGGGAGTCGCCACTTGCGACCTGGTTTGTAATCCATACACCGACCCGGGCATAACGCATCGCATCGAACTGCTCGTTGGCGGTCAATATTTTTTCTTTTTTTTCAACTGGATTTTTCTCTACCTCTACCCTCGTTTTGACAATATATATTTCATCTTGTTTCTTTGCTTCTAAAACCGTATACCTTTTAATATAGCCGCGGCTATGGGCAATCGTTTGATCACGGACCAAAATGCTGTTTACAACATAAGTATCACTTTTTACATCAATGCCAAAAGCATTTTCCAGGGCCCGCCGGAAAGAATCCTGTACTGCCGCATTTTCATTGGGGCCAAAACCTTCAACAATATGTACCCCCGCCTCTACGGGCATAGCGAACTGACAGAAAAGAAAGAAAAGACATACGATTTTTCGGACAATCTGTTTGGATGGTTTCGCCTTCATTGCCGGACCACCCGGCTTCCTACGCGGACTAAAGACAGCTCCCCATCAACAATTGTACCCGATGCCAATTTTTTTTCTACATTGTTGATTATAATCCGGCAAATCACTCTTTGCTGGCGCCCCAAAACTTCGCCGTTGTCAGGATCATGAATCGGCAGCCCCTCCTGATACACACAAAACACCTGCCCGGGTTTAACCTGCTTGTTTGCACCAACATCTATATAAATCGAATTTCCATAAATGCTGGCTACGCTGGCAGACAACATCGGCATATTCAAATTTTCTTCCAATGATTCACATATTTTTTCTGCTGCATTTTGCGCCGCTTTTGTATACGCTGCCGGTGGCATACGCCAGCTCTTATTACCCTTTTCCTGTTGCAAGATTTTATTTACCGTTCCCGTTACCGTAGCTGCCGATAAAACCGCTCCCGAAGTGGTATCAATAATCTCCCAAAAAACAGAAACGCCAACCATTGGAACTTTTCCTGGAAGAGCAGCGGCGGTTTCCAGCACACTTCCCGTCAACAAATAGTTGATTCCCGAGACCCGCCCCATTTGCACGGCACTGTCTTTTTCAATAACACCGGTGCGACTAAGGCTTTGCTCATTTAGAATTTTATCTAAATTTCCTCGGTCGACAATCCTAAAATTATTATGCTTTGATAGCTCTACCAAAAGTGCCGTTTGCATTATTTTTTCAATACCGCGACACCCTGAGGTATTTTGAAAGCCCATAATACCAATATTTTTTTGTGATGACGCATACGAAACTGTCATAAAGGACATAATCACCGATACAAGAAAACAATATTTTGCCAGATGGCAAAAGCGCTGTTTTTGAACTTTCATTATCTTTTCATTCCCTTTGCTCTGCTTTATTCAGCATATATGCAAATAAAAACATAATTCATGAAGACGCTTTCTCATCCCTGCAGTCTTTTGTATCATGATAAAATTCATCCATGTTTAGTTTTTTAATAAAATTATTTAATTCAACCCTTATAATATATCATACAATATTTTGAAAAAAAGTAAAGTCTTAATTTTGTCTAATCGTATCATTCCGGCCTAATCAATCTTTTTCAACACAATATAAGCAAAATACTCTCTCTACAGGCAGGCAAATCATAGTCCTATTCCCATCGCCCTTATTTTAAATCATTTACTACATAAACAAGGCCCCGCTTATCAGTAATTGATAGGCGAGGCCTCATACCGTATTGTATTATATTTTATCTATTGTTCCGAGTCTGCTTCCTTCGTCTGTGACGCAGATATAAAAAAGCACCGATCAAAACAACTGCTCCAATGAATACCAGACTTGCTTCATGCCCGATCGCCAGCATAACCTTCCAATTTTCGCCCAGAAGCAAACCAGCATACAGAATCATTGCTGTCCAGGGAAGCGAGCCTAAGATTGTATAGGTTAAAAACTTTTTTATGTTCACATGGGCAAATCCTGCCGGCAGAGAAATAAAGGTCCGGACAACGGGTAGCATTCGGCTGAAGAACACGGCCTTGACCCCATAACGATCAAACCAATCCTGGGCTAAATCAACATGTGATTTTTTGACAAAAAAATATTTGCCATAAGCATTGATGAAAGACCGGCCTCCATAGGCACCAACATAGTAAGCAAACAGCGAGCCGGCAATCCCTCCGACCATCCCAGCCGTCAAAGCTCCGGAAAATGTCATGCTGCCGGCAAAAATCAGATAACCGGCAAACCCCAGAATCAGTTCACTGGGCACCGGAATACAGGCATTCTCCATTGCCATCAAAATTGCAACGGCCCAATATCCCCAAACATCAATAAACGATAAAAAAACCTGCGAAAAATTTTCCATTTCGTCTCCTCTTACCATATATAATTACAGTCACCTGACTGCTTTATAAAAAACCACCACTGAAGCTACTCAATAAAAAGCGACCCAGGCATTGGGCGCAAAAACATCACACAACCCCACCACGCCGAAGGCAACAAAGATTGTCGCTGCCGCCCACTTCATCGTCTTCTCGGAAACAAATTTCTGTAGAATACTGCCGGCAGCAATTCCCAGTCCATCCGCAATCATCATTCCCGTCGTAGTGCCCAGCCAGACCGGAACAATAGCCGCAAACTGTGCCGCCAGTGCAATCGTAGCAAATTGTGTTTTGTCCCCCATCTCTGCCAAAAAAAAGGCGACAGTTACGGTCCAGAACGGACTGCTTTTCGTCTTGTCCGCTTCATCATCGAGCGAGTCCCCACGAATTGTCCATAAACCAAAGAGAATAAAGGCCGCAGAAGCAAGAATCTGAATATACGTCGGCGATAAAAATTCGTTTAGATACGCCCCGGCTACAACCGCCAGCAGATGATTGCATATTGTCGCCAAGAGCACCCCGCTCATAACCGTTTTCCAGGAATATTTGGTGGCAAATGCCATCGCCAGTAGTTGGGTTTTGTCTCCCATTTCAGCAAGAACAACCAATGCACAGGCCGTAAAAAAAGCTGTCATCCATACACACTCCTCAAAATTAAGTAACGCCTCATCCTCCGAGCGCTATCTTACTATCCCCTGAAAACAAAAAAGCGAAACCTTTAGCCTGGACGATGCCACGCTAAAGGTCTCGCTTTTGATCTCATACAGACCAAATGAATAAGCCAGACAGAATTTCACTGCCAGGATGTTGACTTATCCCAAAGAGCTACTCCCCTTTAGAAATACATATGTGTATTCTATCGAAAAAAAGATAAACTGTCAACTTTTATTATTTAGAAGCAATTGCCTCATCTGCCTTGAGCAAAAGTTCCTGATATTCCTTCCCATCATAAGGGAATATTGCCGTCCCCACGTGACACGGAACATTTACCGCATACAATCCCGCGGCTTCGCTGTCGAATATATGGCGCAGCTTATCCGCCTTGCGGGGAACAATCATCAAATCTTTGACATTTTTCATCAGAATTAAAAACTGTCCTCGATCGATATACGCCACGATATCAGATGTCCGGAACAATTGCAGAATTTCCCGGCTTAGGCTGACAAGCACATGTTCACCAAAGGACTGGCCGCGCGTATCATTGATTTGCTCAAAGTCGTCAATCCGTAGCAGAAGTAACGCTCCGATTGCATCGGCTTCAGCCGCTGCCAAATACGAAGAAATCGCCCGTTCCGCTCCAATCCGGTTGTACAGTCCCGTCAGTGGGTCATGCGCGGATCTAAAACGCAACAACGCCCCGTCACCATCCGTAGCATCTTCAATATTCCATAAAATCCCTATTGTCCGGACGACGCGCCCCCGCTCATCACAGATGACTTTACTAAGAACCCTGTGCCAGGAATATTCCCCCTGTCGGCTTTTATCCGGATCAAGCAAAACCTCCTGCGGTTCAACACTCTGTCCCATATAGGCCGCCAAAAGCTTGTCGAGAAAATCCTGATGTACCGTTTCCCGGTCTATCGTACAAAGTTTTTTCCGGTAATCTTCAATTCTGCATTCCCGCCCCTCGCCGCCACCATAGCTGAATACCATAATATCTTTTGCAATATCATACTCATAGGCAATTGCCTGTAACTGGTCCCGTAGCAGCAAATACCGTTCCCGGTCATAGGCTGTCTTGTCCTTTCCGTTCGTTTCCATAGAAAACCCTCCCCTCATTTTTATCTGAATCCGTCCTCCCTTTCGACAGATTTCCGTCTAATTCAATTATACAAAAATTCTGTTTTTTTTGCATCTATTATTTTCTTGACCGACACGAAAATCGGGCAGCTCCGGGCTGCCCCGCTGGATGTTATCCTTGAGCGAAATATTCCCGGTCAAGAATCCCTAAAATCACCAGATTTTCATAAACCCCATCCGTGAGAATCGTTTCACGAATCAGTCCTTCACGCTGAAAACCCGCTTTTTCATATACATGCAAGGCCCGCGCATTATGATCCTTGCAGTCAAGCCAGGCCCGATGAAATTTCAGGTCATCAAAAGCCCAGGATTTGAGCATCGACAAGGTCTCCTGACCATAGCCCTGCCCCTTGACTGCCAGAATAATCCGCGTAAACTCAATTTCTTTCGATGGATTGTCAAGCCCGGCAATCATCAAAAAACCTACCGGGCTGCCGTCAAGAGTTTCAATAATCAGATGTACTGCACCCGTCGTATCTAATGTAGCCAAATGAATTTCCCGTGTATAAGGAATTACATACTTTGCATTTTCCGGCAAATATTCAACTTCCATAATATAGTCCATATCCGCCAGCACCGCTTGCCGAAAGCGCAGCTTCGTTCCCGTTTTTACAAATTTTTGTTCAGCCAAAAAGCACCCTTCTTTCTGTACAACTTATTATATGTATTTGGCTAAAAACAGCGGAAATCCTGCAAGATTTATCCCCTAAAGGATGCTTTTATAGTATAATGAAGGCATATCATCCTTTGGTATACTTCTAGGAGGGGTTTTTTTGCTTGCATATCTGAATATTAATTGGGAGCACCTGTTTCAAATGCTGCTGCTTCCCTTTTGCATCCAGCTTGGTGCTTTAGCACTGGGAATATTTCTTAACAATCTCATCAATCATCGTCTTCACGATAAATTAACTACCGACAGCCAGTCACTGCAATATGTATTTATCAATGCGCTACGGGGCCTGCCCATTGCCTGGTGTTCCGGCGTCGGGCTCTACTGGACGATAAGCTCGCTGGCCATTACGCCAACGATAAAGTCCATGCTTTCCTATATTTTATTTACTATCATTATTTTAACGCTCACCCGGGTCATAGCCCGTACCCTTGTGGGCATGATCGACATGCATACGCTGCGCAGCGATACAAACTTGCCCAAAACCTCGTTACTGACAAACATTGCTAATATTTTCATCTACTGCATCGGAATTCTAGTCGTCCTACAGTATTATGGGATTTCCGTGACGCCCATCATCACCGCCCTCGGTGTCGGCGGTATGGCCGTCGCCCTTGGCCTGCAGGAAACTTTGGCGAATATCTTCGCCGGACTTCATCTAATTTTGTCAAAGCAGCTTCGCCTTGGCGATTTCATCAAACTGAGTTCTGGCGAAGAAGGCCGCGTAACCGACATTGCCTGGCGATTCACAACAATCCAATCAACCACAAATAATGATATCGTCGTCCCAAACCAAAAAATCGCCTCAGCAATTTTGACCAACTATAATATGCCGCAAAAAGAAGTAGCTGTGAGTATTCCCGTTGGCGTCAGTTATGACAGTGATCTCGATCAGGTTGAGACCGTTACCTTGGCCGTTGCCCGTGAGGTGATGGAGCAGATTGATCCCGGCAATACGTTCACACCAGCTGTCCGCTTCCATACCTTTGGCGATTCCAGCATAAAATTTAACGTCAGCCTGCAGACGCATGAATTTCTGAACCAATACCGCCTTAAGCACGAATTCATCAAGGCACTGACCAAACGCTATCGCGAAGAACACATTATCATGCCATATCCGATCCATACCATCCTCCAGCCCAAAAATTAAACAAATTTATTGGTGAAACCGGACAATATTTTGTCCGGTTTTTTTCTCGGTTGCACAGTATTTTTATCCAAAAACAGATTTATTATACATCTATGGATGGCGATATGCCCTTACATTCGCTGAAAAAATCATGCTGACTGCCTGCATGATTATAAAATGCATTATTTTTTCAAAAAACAATATATTGTGGGTTGTAAGACTTTAGTCCATATATATAGTGTGGTTTCTGTTGACGATTTGTGCTACATATAGTATAATTTGCCTCAGCAGTAATTCCATACACTATATATCGGTTTCAGGCAGCAGCTTACCACGATCCCCTGAAGCCGTTCCATTAACAGCATAAAAAAGAAAAGAGACGACAAAATGATACAACAGATCAAAAAGCGTACCGGCGACATTGTGGCTTTTAACGCACAAAAAATTATCGATGCCATTCACAAGGCAAACCTCGAATCCATCGATAAGACCTTCTCGGCACAGCAGTTAAAAAAACTGACAGAAAATGTTCTCCACCATTTTACTCCCGATGCCCTGCCGACCGTTGAGCAAATCCAGGATGCGGTTGAGAAGGTACTGATTGCCAGTAATTTTGCCAGTACAGCCAAAGCCTATATCTTGTATCGTGCGGAACATGCCCAGATACGGCAGGCAAAAGTCGACCTGATGGATATTTACAATGAACTGACCTTTGAAACCGCTAAAGATGCCGACATCAAACGCGAAAATGCGAATATTGATGCTGACACTGCAATGGGAACCATGCTAAAATACGGCTCCGAGGGATCCAAGTATTTTATTGACAATTACATTCTGCCAAAAGATATTGCCGCCGCTCATATTAACGGCGATATTCACATTCATGACAAGGACTTTTATATGCTGACAGAAACCTGCTGTCAAATCGATCTGATTAAACTGTTTCACAATGGTTTTTCAACCGGGCATGGTTATCTTCGCGAACCGAATGACATCCGATCCTATGCGGCTCTGGCCTGTATTGCCATTCAGGCCAACCAGAATGAAATGCACGGTGGCCAGTCTGTGCCAAACTTTGATTACTCCATGGCGCCAGGCGTAGCCAAGACTTTTCGCAAGCAGTATTTTGACGCCCTGGCCCAGTACATAGCCATGCGATATGACATGAAACTGCTGGATGCCGAATTACTGGCAAAAGAAATACGCATTAAACTGCCGGTGGATATCACAATGAATACTACCGATGCCTTCGGCGAAGCTCTGATCGCATTTTTACCAGAACACCAGGCAACAAATGAGTATCAGCCGATTACCGCGCTCGATACTGCCAAGGCCCATAACTATGCGGTTGAAGCAGCACTCAGCGAAACCGACAAGGCGACTTACCAGGCCATGGAAGCTTTTATTCATAATTTGAATACCATGAACTCCCGCGCCGGCGCCCAGGTTCCTTTCAGTTCTGTCAACTATGGGACGGACACATCTCCGGAAGCCCGCATGGCCGTGCGCAACCTGCTGAAAGCTACCGAGGCCGGTCTTGGCAACGGGGAAACACCAATTTTTCCGGTACAGATCTTTAAGGTCAAGGAAGGCATTAACTACAATGAAGGCGATCCGAACTACGATTTGTTTAAACTGGCCATCCGCACCTCAGCTCGCCGCCTGTTTCCGAATTTCAGCTTTATTGACGCCCCTTTCAACATCAAATATTACAAGCCCGGCGACTATGATACCGAAATCGCTTACATGGGCTGCCGCACACGCGTGATGGGAAATGTTCACGATAAAAACCGTGAAACAACCTGCGGCCGTGGCAATTTGAGCTTTACCAGCATCAATCTGCCGCGCCTGGCGATTGAAGCAAAAGGCGACCTCAAAGCTTTTTATCAGGGACTTGACGATATCATTGAACTCGTAATCCGTCAGCTGCTGCATCGCTTTAAAATTCAATGTTCGAAAAAGGGACGCAACTATCCATTCCTCATCGGACAGGGCATCTGGATTGACTCGGCCGGCCTCGGCCCGGATGATGATCTTACCGAAGTTCTCAAGCACGGTACACTGTCGATGGGCTTCATCGGCCTGGCGGAAACATTAAAGGCCTTGACCGGCCAGCACCACGGCGAATCTGCTGCATCGCAAACGCTCGGACTTGAAATTGTCCGCTATATGCGCCAGCGCATGGAGGACGAATCCGCTAAAACCGGTTTAAATTTCACCCTGCTGGCAACTCCAGCCGAGGGCCTCAGTGGCCGTTTCCTTAAAATCGATCAGCAGCTCTACGGAAAAATCCCTGGGGTAACAGACAAGGATTATTATACAAATTCCTTCCATGTTCCAGTATATTATCCAATTAAAGCGGCTAAGAAGATTCAGCTGGAGGGACCTTATCACGAACTGACCAATGCCGGCCATATAAGCTATGTAGAAATGGATGGGGATCCAAGTAAAAACCTCACGGCCTTTGAAGCCATTATCCGCTGCATGCATGATAACGGCATCGGCTACGGCTCCGTCAATCACCCGATTGACCGCGATCCACTGTGCGGCTATAACGGTATTATCGACAATGTCTGCCCCAAATGCGGCCGCACCGAAAGTGAACACATGCTGCGCATGGTTGTGCCTCGCTACAGCAGTTGCCAATAAATAAAACAGTTTACAAAAATATACGAAAGAAAGAAGCGATTATTATGATGGTACATGGTGTTTCTGTAACCCTGAACGGTTTCAACGATATGACGGAAGAAGAAATCTGCAGTTATATCAACTGTATTGAGCAGCAAACAGAGGAATCCTTAATCGAGCTGACAATTTCCGCTGCCGGGAAAAACGATGTCGCGCTTGACTACCGCCTGCGTCCGCAAAAGTTCCAACGCATCCGCCGGATTACCGGCTATCTCGTAGGAACTACGGATCGCTGGAACAACGCCAAACGCTCTGAAGAGCATGACCGCGTAAAACATGGCCTCGCTTAAAATTTCCGGTACTGTTGATGATTCCATCGTCGACGGCGAGGGTTATCGGTTTACAATTTTTACGCAGGGCTGCCCTCACGCCTGTCCAGGCTGTCATAACCCCCAGACCCATGACAGGGAGGGAGGGTACCTTGTTGATACGGATGATCTATATCGGCAGATTTGCGAAAATCCGCTGCTGTCCGGGGTTACCTTCAGCGGCGGAGAACCCTTCTTGCAACCACAGCCATTAGCAGAACTCGCCCGAAAGCTGCAGACAAGAGGACTCAATATAACAACCTATACCGGCTATACCCTGGAGGAGCTGCAGCGGCTCCAAAGCCTGGCAATCAATGAACTGCTTGATGTCACCGACATCTTGATCGACGGCCCCTTTTTGCTGGCTGAACGCGATCTGACACTGGCCTTTCGGGGCAGCCACAACCAGCGTATTATTGACATGAACCGCACGCGGCAAAGCGGCACTATTGTTTTAAAAGAGGTTTAGAACGGATACCATACAAAAAGGTGGGATGCAACCAGCATCCCACCTTTTTGTATTTAATAGAGCAGGCTTGTACAATCTGCCAGCAGACCACGAATCCGCTCGTAGATTTTGTCACAATCCCCTTTTTGTGCGCCTTCCATATTCAAGGCCAACACCGGATCATGCAACGAAGTCCGGAGCAACGCCCAGCCCTCAACCTCGTCATGAAATTGCACCCGAACCCCCTCACAGGATCCCGGAACAATATTTATCCCGGCAGCTGCCGCCCGTTGTTCAAAGAGGGCGACAACCCGTTCTCCGTATGTACGGAAATCTTTTTCATCTATTTTTATACGGTATTCCCGGCAGTCAGCCGCCCGCACCAGCCTGGCAATCATATCAGCCAGCGTCCGCCCTTGACGTTTTTCGAGCACTGCCGCGATAATCAGCCGAACCGCCATATAGCAGCCATCGTCAAGGTAATAATTCTCTCTGAAGGCGCCATGCCCTGAGGTCTCAATCGCCAACGGGGATTCTACCCCGGACTGATTCAATCGCTTGCATTCATTGATGACATTCTTGTAGCCGCGTTTAAACCGCCGATGGCAGCAGCTTAACCCCGTCTCCAAAAATTCCGTTAAATGATCTGAAGTTACAGAATCCGTAACAATCGTAGCCCCGGGACATTCTTTTACCGCAATTGCGGCCATCATTGCAATCAAGGCATCGCGATTGATTTCTTCTCCATCAGACAATACGGCTGACATTCGGTCAACATCAGGGTCAAAAACAATCCCAAGGTCTGCTTGATGCTGAAGGACAGCCTCTCTGAGGGCTGCCATTGCGGCCGGATCCTCAGGATTTGGAATATGGTTCGGAAAATTCCCATCGGGTTCCAAAAACTGACTTCCCGTCACATCCGCTCCTAACGGCGCCAAAACTTGTCCGGCAAAAAAGCCACCAGCCCCATTGCTGGCATCGACGACAATATGAAGTCCGGCCAACGGTTTCTCGCCGTTAGCTACTGCCTGGCGAATAATCGTCTGCAGATGCTCACTGTAAAGACCGAGAAGATTTTGCCGGGCGATCTTTGTCGTCGGGGTTCCTGAAAACGGCTGTCGGGCAGCAAGCGCAAGCACTTGCGTGATTTCAGCTTTTTCCAGTCCCCCGTCCGCGGTAAAAAACTTCATGCCATTGCGGTTGTAGGGCAGATGACTGGCAGTAATCATGATCGACCCATCAAATGCCGTCTCCTCATACACCGTTCCCATAAACATCGCCGGAGTTGATGCCAGCCCGCAGTCAATGACCTTAGCCCCGGCTGCTACCAGTCCACCTAAAGCAGCGGCAGATAATTCCGGTGAAGAAAGCCTTGAATCATAGCCCACACCAATTTTCACTACGGCCTTTGTTGTCTTTTGCTGCAACCAGCTGGCAAATGCCCCGGCAATGCGGTTTACAGCTTCCCCCGTCAGCGTTATAGCTTCGCTTTCCGTTTTAATTGCCACCCCGCGGATATCACTGCCATTTTGCAGTCGCAGCAACTCTTCTCTTCCTACTGTCATCCAATACCCCTCCTCCTGCACCCGTCCCGGCCCCAAGCACGCTGCCATACAAAAACTGACAGCAATACACTTAAATAACCCCATGGCTGCAATGAATGAATTCATATAAAAAACAGATATTTCTATAAATTTAGCGGCGAAAAAAGCCATCGAATCAAAAGATCCGATGGCTATCTAAAATGGCTTATTTTACGACAAGCACCGGGCATTTTGCCTGTTCCACAATATACTGGCTGACACTGCCGAGCAGCACGCCTTTTACAATGCCAAGGCCACGACTGCCCATTACAATCATATCCGAATTTTCTGCGGCAGCAAAATCGAGAATAACCACCGCTGGAGACCCTGTTTCAGAAAAGCCCTCCGATTTAATCTCCTTCGGTACTTTTTCCAGTGCCCGATCAAGGATGACATTGCCCGCTTTGGTCACGGCATCAAGAATTGCATCTGACAGGCAGGCATTGATTGCCAGCTGATTGATATTTGCTACATAGAGAAAATCAATTTTTGATCCGCAGGCTTGTGCCAGAGCAATCGCCTTGTCAATTGCACGATCCGAGCTTTCTGACCCGTCCACCGGAACTAAAATACGCTTTATTTCACCCATAGTAAAACCCCCTATTTTTTATCTGCTTTCACCAGCAATACCGGACACTTAGCCGCCTCCAGTACCGCCCGACTGACACTGCCAACAAGAACTGCCCGCCAGGGGCCAAGCCCCCGGCTTCCCATTACAATGAGATCACAGCCTATATCCCGGGCTTCCTGCAAAATGGCTTCAACCGGCGAACTGCTGCTCACACAATGTCCTCTGGCATTTACAGCCAAGGGAACCTGTTCGAGCAACTCATCGAGAATCCGTTTGCCGCGGTCAATCACATCTTCAAGGGCCGAAGCCTCTTTGCGAGGAGCTTCAGCCAATAATGGATTTGCCAGGGAATTCTGCAAATCAACCACATGCAGAAAATCAATTTCTGCTTCGCAGCTTTGTGCCAGCTCCATGGCATATGCTGCAGCTTTACTTGAACTTTCAGATCCATCAACCGGAACCAAAATACAATGGCAGCCCATAATCTGTTCCTCCTTCTTATTTGACAACCAACACCGGGCAATGTGCCTGTTCCAGGACTTCCCTGCTTATGCTGCCAAGAAGAAACCCCTCTACCAATCCCAGCCCGCGTCCACCGACAACGATCAAATCCATATCATTTTTTTTGGCAAAAGCGACTATTTCTCTGGCCGGAATACCGGTTTCTAGATGCGTCCGACAGGTAATCTTTGGATCTACCAGCGTTTTCGCATGCTGCAAAATTGCCTGGCTTGTCCGGGCAATAGAGCCGGTTACAGCATCCGGCAGCCAGGAAATTCGACCGGCGGCATCGTCTGTAGCCTGGCGGAAATAGGCCACATACAGCAAATCAAGGTCAGCCCCACATACAGCGGCCAACGCGGCTGCCTGTAAGACAGCCTTATCTGAATTTTTTGACCCGTCCACCGGAACGAGTATCTGCTTCATTGCCTGCATGAAAATCTCCCGCTTTCATTCCCTGCCTGTTTACAGCTAATTATCTTGCTTATTATATTATTTCGTTACCAAGAAAAAAAATCCTGTTCTTTTACTGAATATTTCCAAGAAAATAATACTTGTCTCCCCATGATGGGCAAACTTGATTTTTCTTGACACTGAATATGGTTAATGCTAGACTTTATTAAATATTTGTTTCTTTATTACTAATATATAGATGAATTTTATAAAATAATTCGATTATCGGCTGCCCTGGCAGCAATGAATAATCCTGGGAGGATTTAACATGGCGGAAGAAAAAAAAACCACTGCGGCAGCAATTGTCGACAATATCTCAATCTCGGATGTATATCGAGCCGCGAAGCAGCTCGATAATGTAGCCAAAAAGACAGCCCTGATTCATAGCCCCTATTTTTCCAGCATAGCTGGCAATGACGTCTACCTGAAACCGGAAAATTTACAAAACACCGGGTCCTTCAAGCTTCGCGGTGCCTATAACAAAATCAGTCAACTGTCGCCAGAGGAAAAAGCAGCGGGCGTCATCACGGCCTCAGCCGGCAACCACGCGCAGGGTGTTGCATTTGCCGCTCAGCAGCTCGGCGTCAAGGCAGTCATCACCATGCCAGCGACCACACCAATCCTCAAGGTCGAGGCCACCCGGGCCTACGGAGCAGAAGTCGTACTGTTTGGCGACACCTATGATGATGCGTATAACAAGGCGCTGGAGCTCCAGCAGCAAAACGGTTATATCCTCGTGCACCCGTTTGACGACATTGAAGTCATTCTCGGACAGGGTACGACTGCACTTGAAATCATCGATGAACTTAAAGATGTCGATGCTATTCTTGTTCCTGTCGGTGGCGGCGGCTTCGTCAGCGGCGTCGCCCTGGCAACAAAAGCGGTCAATCCGAATGTCAAAGTTATCGGCATTGAACCCGAAGGCGCAGCCTGCGTCAAACATTCGCTGGCAAAAGGCAAGGTGAGCACACTGCGTCAGGTTGATACCGTAGCAGATGGCACTGCCGTCAAGACTCCTGGCAAACTCACTTTTGAATTCATAAAAAAGTATGTCGATGAAATCATCACCGTATCTGAATTTGATATCATGTCGGCTCTGCTTTCCCTGATTGAAAAACATAAGCTGGTCGGCGAAGGCTCTGGCGTATTGACACTGGCTGCCCTGCCACAGTTGCCGTTTAAGGGAAAAAAAGTCGTCTCCATTATCAGCGGCGGCAATATCGATATTTCAACCATTTCTGCTCTGATCGACAAGGCCCTGATTGCCCGCGGCCGAATTTTCTGTTTCGCAGTTCAATTGCCGGACAAACCGGGACAGCTGCTTAAAATTTCCCAAATTTTAGCCGATCAAAATGCCAATGTCATAAAACTCGATCACAATCAGGCCAAAGTCACGGACAGCTTCAAAAAAGTCCAGCTCGAAGTCACCGTCGAAACCCATGGCGTCGAACATATTGCGGAGATCTCAACTGCTTTGGAAAAAAACGGTTTTATTGTAACAAAAATATATTGATAGAAAAACCACAGTCTTCTTTTTTCGTGCGCTGTGGTTTTTCTGCTGTTAACCCCGCTTTATCCACAAAACCAACAATAGTTATTCACAATTGTGGATAATATTGTGCACAACTGTGGATAATATTATCTCGCCGCCTTTTTTCCCCAGCATTTAGTTCTTTAATTATCCACACAACCCCTTATTTTGTGCATGACTCTGTGGATAATTTATTTTCTTTCATGTCTTATCCACAAAATGACGTAGCGATTCCCCAAAAAGAAAAATTTATTTCCAAATTGGCTGCATTGTTTTATAATCAAGATGATATTGCTTGACAATTACATCGATTCCATTGACGGAAAGGACGATTTACATGACCTCCCACCGCCCGCTGATTTATTGCTTAACTACTGTTCTGATAACATTACTACTGTTTTCTGCAACAGCTTTTGCTGCACCGATTTTGAAACTGCACTCGCACGGACATGATGTTTCCCTGCTGCAAAAGGAACTGAAACGACTCAATTACATGGTTTCCAGCCCGGATGGAAACTTTGATGAATCGACAAAAAAAGCGGTCCTTGAATTTCAGCGCGATCAGAAGTTAAAAATCAACGGCATTGTCGACGGGAATACCTGGCGAGCCCTAAAAAAAGCCTCGCCCGCCAGCAAAAAACTGCCGTCTGGCGGCTCTCCGCTCGATTTTCCGGCAGGCTCTGGAATTGGTCCCGACAGCCCACCTTTTGTGCCCCGCTCGCAGGTCAACGGAATTGTTGCCACGGCAAAAAAATACATCGGCACTCCCTATAAGTTTGGCGGTGCTACCCCTAAAGCCTTTGATTGTTCCGGCTATCTACAATATGTTTTTGCCCAAAACAGCATCAGCCTGCCGCGCACGGCGGATGCGCAGTACAAGCTTGGCTTGAAGACCGCCCCAGATAAACTTGAAACCGGTGATTTGGTATTCTTTTCTACCTATGAAAAAGGCGCCTCTCACTGCGGCATCTATCTTGGCAACGGGGAATTTATTCACGCCTCCTCCAGCAAGGGCGTGCGAATCGACGCCCTCAACGGCGACTATTGGAAAGAACATTTTTACGGTGGCAAACATATCATAAAATAAACTTGAGCCGGCTTCCTACAAGGGGAATGCCGGCTATTTTTATTTTTTACGGGGCAATAATACAATATACAGCTTTAAATTTCGGGGTTTTGGCAGGAGATTGCTCTTTTAAACACGAAGTATTTTTACTTTACTGCGTCTATTCCCAGCGAGGCGATTGTCGTTACGCACACCTGCTTATCATATTACCAAGATTGGGGGATTTACTATGGGAAAACCACGCATCGGGCATATCAATTTTTTAAACTGCCTGCCTCTGACATACAGCTTTCAGCATGATGGCTTTGACAAAGGGCTCGAAATCACGCCGGCCGTACCGGCGGTTCTAAACAACGACATCAGCAATCACAGATTGGATGTCAGCCCGGTTTCATCGATCATCTATGCCCGCAACAGTGAGGAGCTTGTTATCCTGCCCGACATCAGCATCATGGCCGATGGGCCAGTACAAAGCATTATTCTGGTATCCAAAAAGCCCATTGAGCAGCTGGCTGATGACAAGGTCATTTTAACAGCAAAATCAGCAACTTCGCATTGTCTGCTGAAAATTGTACTGCAAAAGGGCTATGACGCCCGGCCAAACTATTATATCCGCCATGTCGATGCCACGGCACCGATTCCAGCGGATGCAAGCGCTACCCTGCTGATCGGGGATGATGCCCTCTACCTCTACCACCATCAGCAGCCAGGCCTCTATTATTACGATATCGGGCTGGAATGGAAGAAGCTTACCGGGCATTCTATGGTTTATGCCGTCTGGGTTGCCAACCGCCGTTTTGCCGAAGAAAACCCGGATTTACTGCAACTCGTCTACGACCGGATAAAAAAAGGCTTTAAAAACGGCTATGAAAAAAAAGCTGCCGCCATTCATTCCATTCTTGCCGAAAAACCTTTTACCTTTGATCAACTTGATGAATATCTGGAAGTAATAAAATGGAAACTGGGGCCGCAAGAGCTCGAATCCTTGCAGCTGTTCTATCACCTGGCTCACGAAATGAATTTGATTGATCATGAACCCTTACTGTCTTTGGCAAAAGTGTATCGTTAATAAGCAAAAAAGTTCCGCCGGATATTTTATCCGGCGGAACTTTTTGTATTAACGGTTTCTGTATTCGTCAGCTTTTCGCTTGCTGTCATAAGAAGAATCTGCGCTCCGGCGCGGCGTCACATCAATGACATCCTCCCGACGCTCACCTCTAGGCGCTGCTGCCTGACTCCGATACGGATTCGTGCCCGCGCCTGAATTGCGTCCGCGCAGCTTATTCCACAGCAACCGCCCGATCATAAAGACCGCCCCAATCAGGACAACGTTCATCAGCAGCCCCAGAATATCCGCAAATAACCCACTGCCCATGCCAAACATACTTCCCAGCAGGCTGCCCAGCATCATTCCGCCCGCTAAAAGCCCAATGTTGCGCATCATGCCGCCCCAAGGGGAGCTTGACTTTGCCGCCGAAGCAGCGGATGCGGTGCCCGCTGTCGGAGCATCCTTCGACAACGATTTGGCATCCTTAGACGGCGTGTATTCTTTCGTCGATGGCGATGAGGCCGCCGGAGCATTTTTTGATGTGGAAATGCTCGGTGCTGCCTTTGGTGCCGATATTTTGGCACCGCCACGGGCAGCAAAGGCCATGGATGACATCGCAAACAAGGTTACCACTAAAACCGTCATTATTTTTTTTACATTCATTTAAATTTCCTCCTTATGCGCCTTTATATCTTCAGCAAAGGCGTATATTTCGCCTAAAGTATCGAGCTCGCCCGACAAATAACGGTCGATATCATCAACGTCAATATAAAGTTTGCAGTCAATATCCAAATAGCCCTGCTCCTTCGCCTGGCTTAAATCACGGATTGCCATAAGTTTCTCCCGCAGCTTTAAGCATTCGGTTTTGGTCGCATGAACATCCAGCTTTATTTCCGGCACCCCATACTCTCTTAAAACTTCCTGCATTGTCATTCTTTCCGACATCATAATCGCCTCCATTCATTTCGTCTCTCTATATGGTTTCTACAATATCTTCCAATCCCCTCTATTGCCCCCCTCTGACGTGGCCGCCTATAAAAAACGGCTTCCCGCGCCTCGATGTGCGCGGGAAGCCGTTGCCAACAAAAAAGACTTCCAGCGCAATAAAATTACGCTAAAAGTCTCGTTACCCTCAGGACATAAAGCCAGGTGAATTGAATCACCAGTGCTGTTGACTTTACATTTAAAACTACTCCCTTTTAACAATTTCATTGTACAATAGAGACATATATTTGTCAAATAAATTTCATAATCAACCCTCAGAGGATATAACCTACAACTGCAGTGCCGGCCAGGCCGCCATGAACAGCGGCGTACAAATCCCGGCCAGCAGGAAAAACCAGCACAGCAGCAGACAAATCGTCGCAACCAAAGGAAAGCAAAGAGCCAGAATCGCTCTTGCCGTCGGCAGGTGATACACCAGCTGCAGCGACCACAGATATAAAACCACCAGCCAGACGAAACTAAGCAGCAGGACCAGCAAATCGGCTGCTGCCGACGCCAGCAGTGCAGCCACAAGGTATACCGGCAGCAACACAATTTCAACAAAAGATATAAAACCTAGCAAAATCAATAGTTTCCTGACATCTCCCGCACCGCCCAATAACGTTGCCGAAACGTGAAGCACCGCCGCCACCAGTAACCAGGAAAGCATCCCCGCCAGCCCCCCCGCCAGTAGCATACCGCCACCGAAGGAATTGCCCGCCGATAAATTCACATTGCTGCTTATGCCCAGCAACGAAGCTGCCAGTACAATTCCCGCCGCCTGCCGCAAGCTAGCCTGTTCCATAATACAGGCTAATCCGGCCTTAGGGTTCATGAGCAGTTTATATAGCAGTTCATATAGCATATATCTCTTCTCCTTTTGCGACTCTATCCGGCTAAAAAAAAGAAGCAGCCACCGTTTTACCGCCGTTTCTGCTTCTCCCTTATACTTTATTTAACCACTGGTCCCTGACATTTGTCGAGTACGCGCTGAAGGTCGCGAACCAGATGCAGATGCGTCTCATAGTCAAGATCATTGGCATCATACAGCATCCGCTGCTTCAAACTATCGATTCGCGATTGAATTCGCGCTCTGGCTTCCACACTTAAGCTCATTGCATGACCACTTGCTCTAGTGACAGCTGCAATTCCAAAACACTTTGCCAGCCCTCTGCCTGTAATTCCTGTGATCCCAAAACGATCCGGCTGAGAATTTCTTCGGTATCCTGTTCTATTCTTTCAAAATCCACCATTCCTACCGCCTTTGCTAATAAAACTTCTTTCGTATATTCTATAAGAAATTCTTTTTTTTTGCAACCCAGTCCCGCTAAATCTGCGTCCCCATTTATATTTTTTCAGGAAATTGTCAGAAAGAATTCTCCTCCCCTAAAAATCATGTGCTATAATAAAACCATATTTCAACGCATCGGGAGGGTTTTATGAAAATTGAGTTTTTTACCGCAAAACAAACGGACGGAAAAACCGCCATTGACGGTGTGACAAAAACAATCTCCCGCCTTGTCTGGCTTCGACTGCTCTGTTTTCTGCTGCTACTAGTCTTCAGCGCCGCCGGCTGGGATTACGGATTCGTGTTTTACACGCTTGCCGTCGTCTGCCTGCTAGCGTTTCTTGTGCTGCTGGAGCTGCACCGCCGACATCAGCATACCTTGCAACGATTGACAGCTGAACAGCGTGTACTGCAGCAATATATCGATCGCTTTAGCAGCGCCTGGCAGCAATCGCCTGAAACTGGCAGCTGCTATCTGCGGGAAGACTTCCCGCAAGCTAAGGATCTTGATCTGTTCGGCCCGGCATCTGTCTATCAATATATCTGCGCCGCCCGCACCGGACCTGGCCGTGATAAACTTGCGGCTGCCCTTTCTCCGACCCCGCTGGCCGCAGCTGACATCCGCTCACGCCAGGAAGGCACCGCCGAATTTATTGCCGACCCACAGCTGTCGCTAAAGATCCAGACCTTGTTGGCATTGCTGCCACCGGCGCATGCAACCGTTGAACTTGCGCACGAACTGGAAAAAGCCCCGGTTTTGCCCCAATACTTTATGAAATTCACAACCTGCCTGTTTGGGGCCCTGACCTGGTCTTGTCTTTTACTTGCCGCCGGCAACGAACTTTCCTGGATCTGGCCTGCCGTAGGAATGTTTTTGCAGTTCACACTGGCCGGACTCTTTTACAGCCGAACTGCCAGTTATCTTGCTCCCCTGAATAACCTCTCCCGGACGCTGCAGCCCTATCAACAGATTTTCTACCTACTCGAAAACAGTACCTTTACTTCTGCCCATCTGAAACAGCTGCAACTGATCTTGCGGCGAAATGGTGGCGCCAGCCGGGTCATCGGCCATCTGTCGACGGTTACGGCCTGTGCCACCATGCGCTCAAATCTTATTTTTTATGTTTTAGCCAATGCCCTGTTCCTCTGGGATTTCCACTGCCAGTTGCTGTTTGCCTATTGGCGCAGCCGGGAAGGACAGGATATCAGTCGTTGGATTGACGCCTTAGCCGAAGTTGAACTACTGCTGAGTCTGGCGGTAATCGGACAGGTCAAGGAAGAGTATTGTTTTCCAGAGATCCTGGTCGAAGAATCGCCCCAACTGGCAGCCAAAGATATCAAGCACGTTCTGCTTCACGAAGCAACTGCTGTTGCTAATTCCCTGACAGCTGCGAGCCAGACCTGCATTATCACCGGTTCCAATATGTCCGGAAAAACAACCTTTTTACGCACCCTTGCCGCCAGTACCATTCTGGCCTATGCGGGCAGTCCCGTCTGTGCCAAAGAATTCACGCTCGCACGCATGGAACTGTTCACCTCTATGCGCGTTCAGGATGACACCGCCAAAGGACTTTCCACCTTCTATGCCGAACTGCTGCGAATCAAGACTATGGTTGAATACAGCCACAAAGCCCTGCCCCAATTTGTCCTGATTGATGAAATATTCAAGGGCACAAACTCTGCTGATCGCATTATCGGGGCTCGTGAAGCCATCCGAAAACTGACAAAACCCTGGTGTCTTACTTTCGTTTCGACCCATGATTTTGAACTCTGTGATATGGCAGAAAAAGACGGCCTGCCGCTTGTCAATTATCATTTTGCCGAATATTATACCGCTGATGAAATTCATTTCGACTATAAGTTAAAATCCGGCCGCTGTGAAAGCACAAATGCAAAATACCTATTGAAGCTAGCCGGTATTTTGTAAAAAATCAAGCACTCCCCGCCCCTTGCCAATCTACCACTATGCAATAGCTGCAAAAATGTCATCTATTGCGATACATTTTGCCTTCCAGATTGTACTTGTTTTCCTTTATTTGATAAAAATGTTTATCATTTAGTCAAATTTCTGTTATAATTGAAGTTGTTAATCTAATAAAGGAGCCAAACAAAAAATGAAATACGAATCGACTATCACCGCAATTGGTAATCTTGCTCGAAATTTTTTGGAAAACAACAACAGCGTAATCCTGTTGAATGATGGACTCCGCCCCAATCTGGCTGACATGGTGATTGAACACACTGCCGGTGACCTGCTACAGGATATCGTTCCCGGAGATACTCTGCTTATCGCCGATGCCGCTTTCAGCATTATTGCTGTCGGTGAGGATGTGAACAAAAATATCCGTCAGGAAGGACACTGTACCCTCGTCTTTAACACAACCGGTACGATGCCGGGACAGATCATTCTCCAAGGTGATTATATGCCGCGTCTCTGTGTTGGCGATAAGATCACAATCGAATAAGCGAGCCTGACCTGCAGCCTGTACTCTTTAGAGTCAGGCTTTTTTGCTGTCAGCGGACAAGCTTGACCGCCGTGTCATAATGTTCAAACAGCCTTGCGGCAACTCCGGCATCGAGCTTATTTTCAGCTGTCATTTTCAACATGATCGTTTCCGCCCTCTCTCGCGAAAAGGCACCGCTGTAAGGACGTTCTTCCGTCAATGCAACAAATACGTCGGCAACCGCAACAATACGCGAGCCTAGTGGAATAGCTTCCGCTTTCAGATGAAACGGATAGCCTGAACCATCCAGGCATTCATGATGGAGACCTGCCCACTGTGCCAGCTGTTCAAACCCATCAATCTGCTCAAGAATGCGATACGTATAATACGAATGCTGGCGAACAATCTGCAGTTCCTGGCGGGTCAGCCGTCCCGGCTTCTCCAAAATCGCATTCGGCACCGCCAATTTTCCTAAATCATGCAGCAGCCCCGCCAGCTGCATCATTTTTACCTCACTGTCACTGAATCCATGCAGACCGGCCAAATAGGCCGCAACCGAGGCCACGCTATGCGAATGGGAGGCCGTAAACCGACTCATACGGTTAATGATCGTGGCAAATATATCCGCCAAGTCCAAAACCTCATCCTCTGAATAGGGCCGGACACCATAACTGTCCAGACGCTGAAAGAAAATATCCCGGTAGCCTTCATTTACCGTATCAAGCCAAAAACTCTCTTTTTCGGCACAGCGCTTAAAAGCCTCCACCACGGCCGGATCAAATTCATAGCCGCTTTGCTCCTCAATATAGTACATCAACTCATCCACCTGCCCAAAAATCATGGTCTTAGGCTGGAGGCGCAGCGTCACCTGGTCGGCCAAATGAATAATCCGCGCCGGAAGCGGGATCGCTTCGCCTTTAAGCCCACTGGGATTTTTCCCGTCCCAGCGGTCATGATGATAGCGGATCACCGCCGCAAGCGACCCAAGCCGTGAAGATCCTCGCAGCAGCTGGTATCCTTCCTCGGCATGACGAAAAATCGCTGGCCCATCATCGCGACGGACATGGCGCAGACGTTCGCGTTCGAGTGAATCAGAGGCTGCACCAATATCATGTACAAGCGCTGCATAAACAATGCTGTACCAATCTTCCATCTCCACGCCGAGCTCATCAGCCAGCCGATCACAAATTACCGCAACCCGCCAGTGATGACTTTCCACGCCTGTAACCGCAAGTTCAAGTGCCATTGACAAGGCCTTGATTAAATTTATTGGATGAATATTAAAGGTCCGCATGCCTTATCCCGCCTTTTCAAATATTAGGCAACTGCCAGTCAATCGGTTTCTGCCCAGTCTGCCGCAAAAAATCATTAACCCGCGAAAACGGCCGGCTGCCAAAAAAGCCACGAAAGGCCGACAGGGGGCTCGGGTGTGGCGATTCGACAATAAAATGCCGCGGATTCGTAATCATTTCTTTTTTTCTCCGAGCTGGTGATCCCCAGAGGATAAAGGCCAACGGCTTATCCCGCTCATTGAGCAATGAAATGACCTTGTCGGTAAAGCGTTCCCAGCCCAGTCCTTGATGGGCGTTGGCCTGATGCTCGCGCACAGTCAGTACCGCATTTAAGAGCAGCACCCCCTGCTCCGCCCAAGGACGCAGGCAGCCGTTATTGGGCACACTGCAGCCAAGATCTGATGCCAGTTCCTTGAATATATTGGCAAGCGACGGCGGCGCCTCCACTCCCGGCTGCACAGAAAAGCTGAGCCCGTGCGCCTGTCCCGGCCCATGGTAAGGATCTTGCCCTAAAATCACAACCTTGGTCTGTTCATAGCTTGTATAGTGAAGGGCATTGAAAATATCGTACATACTAGGATAAATCCGCTGCGTCTGATATTCGTGAATTAAAAATTCGCGCAGCTTTATGTAATAAGACTCGGCCAGCTCCTGTTCGAGATACCTTCTCCAATCATTCTTAAAAATCTCCATTGCGGTCATCACTCCATCATATTGTTATCACTTCTTATATTATACCAAACCAGAAGACACTGCCAGTAAAACAGGCGCAAAAAAACGGCCCCGGATTCCGGGGCCGTTTTTTTATTTTACAGCGTCATAACCAACTTGCAGGGCCTGCATGTTTTTTTCTACCGTTGCCGGCGGTACCCGCCCGGCAACCGATTTTTGCACCGCTTTCAGTGAGACAAATCCCGTCAGCTTCACGAGTACCCCGAGAGCCACCACATTGGCAAACAGTGTATTGCCAATTTTCTCGGCTGCCAGCCGCGTAATCGGCACCCGCAGCGTATTGGCAAAATCCGGTACTTCAGGAACAAGATCCTCGTCAAGCACCAGAACACCATCCTGATCCAAGTCGTGGTAATACTTGTCCGCTGCTTTCTGGGTCATCGCCAGCACGAGATCCGGGCAGGTGACTTTGGGATGATATATCTGCTGATCAGAGATGATGACTTCGGCTTTTGAGGCGCCGCCGCGCGCTTCCGGGCCATAGGACTGCGACTGCACCGCTTCCTTGCCTTCCGCTATGGCCGCTTCGGCAAAAATGATCGCGGCTGTAATGACGCCCTGACCGCCAGAGCCTGATAAACGCAGCTGTTTCATGCTTTATCCCCCCCTGCGATTTCAATGACCTGCTGATAGGCCGTCACATAATCTTCGGCCTGACTCTTATGCAGCAAGCCAATCGGGAATTTCCCTTCCCGCTTTTCTTCTGGCAGCTTTTCCCACGCCGCCTGCATAACACCGCTATCACGCATCCACTTCATCATGTCTGCCGCCGAGCCCATCTTGTTTTTTCGGCCAAAGGCAGTCGGGCACTGGACGACGGCTTCAATAAAGGAAAAGCCATCATTGTCAAATCCGGCAGCGATCATATCCGCCAAATGCTGTACATGATACGCTGTGCTGCGAGCCACATAGGTAGCTCCGGCAGCCTGCGCCAGATGGCAGGCATCAAAGGGACGATCCACCGTACCATACGGTGCTGTTGTCGCTTTTTTATGTAGCGGTGTCATCGGGGAAGCCTGCCCGCCAGTCATGCCATAAATATTATTATTAAACAGGACCACCGTCATGTCGACGTTGCGGCGGGCGCCATGAATAAAGTGGTTCCCCCCGATAGCCGTGCAATCCCCGTCACCAGTTATGACAACTACATTGAGCTCTGGATTGGCAATTTTTATTCCGGTAGCAAACGGAATCGCCCGCCCGTGTGCTGTGTGCAGGGTATCAAAATCCATATAACCGGAGGCCCGCGAGGAACAGCCTATCCCCGAAACAATCACCGTATTATCCTGCGTCCAGCCTTTTTTTTCGATGGCCGTAACAATTGCCTTCATTACCGTACCATTGCCGCAGCCGGGGCACCACATATGTGGCAAGCGGTTCTGGCGGAAGTATTTTTCATAAGATCTTTCCATTAGGCATTCCCTCCCGCACAAAGTTTTTCTATCGCGGAGACAATTTCCTGCGGTACAAAAATTTCTGTATTGTATTTTGCCAACAATTCCACCGGACAAGCGCCACGCACAACGCGCTCCACTTCGCCGACCAGCTGGCCATAGTTGAGTTCCGGCACCAAAATCCCCTTGACTTTGGCCGCCGTCTGGCTGATGATTTTATCGGCAAAGGGCCAGATCGTCATCAGGCGGACGAGACCGACCTTAATCCCTTGTTCCCGGACAATTCGCACGGCTTCATAGGCGGTGCGGGCCGTCCCGCCATAAGCCACCACGGCATATTCGGCATCCTCCATAAAGAACTCTTCATAATGTGTGATTTCATCTTGCACAATTTCAATTTTTTTATGCAGGCGACGGATCGCCTCCTGTGTAACCTGCGGACTGCCTGACGGAAATCCCGTCTCATCGTGAATAAGTCCCGTCACATGGATATGATAGCCCGTACCAAAATCAGCAACATTTGGCACAAGGTCTTTTTCCGGACGGTATGGCTGATAGCCTTCGGCCCGTGTGGCTGTCGGCTGGCGGCGCGGATAACAGGTGATCTGATCAGGATCCGGCAGTTCAACTTTTTCCCGCAGATGACCAACAATTTCATCCATCAGCACGATAACCGGCGTCCGGAAGCGTTCGGCATAATTAACGGCCAGCACGGCAACATCAAAACATTCGCGTACTGTCCATGGGGACAAGGCAATCATCGGATGATCTCCATGTGTTCCCCAGCGAGCCTGCATTACATCTCCCTGGGAGGGTGATGTCGGCTGCCCGGTAGACGGACCAACGCGCTGCACATTAACGATAACCGATGGAATTTCTGCACACGCGGCATAGCCGATCAATTCCTGTTTCAGTGAAAATCCCGGACCGGAGGTCGCGGTTAAAACCTTTTTTCCCGCCAGTGAAGCCCCAAGAATTGCTCCCATACTGGCGATTTCATCTTCCATCTGAATAAATTTGCCACCAACCGTCGGCAGAAGCTTTGCCATAACCTCGGCAATTTCGGTCGAAGGCGTTATTGGATATCCGCCAAAAAAACGGACCCCCGCAGCCAGCGCGCCTTCCGCACAGGCTTCATTGCCCTGCATCAATCTTGCTTCACTCATTTTTCCACCTTCTTATCTACAAATATTGCATAGTCAGGACAGCGAAGTTCACACTGCCCGCAGGCAATACAGGCCTCTCCGTTTACGACCTGCACGCGTCCCAATGTGTCGAGTGACAAGACTTTTTTTGGACAAAACTCCACACAGATCCCACAGCCCTTACACCGTTCCACCTTGATGATAATTTCAGCTTTCATAGCATACCCCTCCAAAATTCACCAGTGCCCCCGTAATGCGTACTTTTATACAGCCGCAATGCCGGCCCTGATTTGCGGCATCTTTTTCATAATGCTCATTTTTATACTGCTCGTATAGTTCAATAAAATACAGTAATTACTATCATTATTACAATAATAGCAAATATGTATAAAAAAATCTATTGTTTTGTAAATTTATTTACAATGTATCTCTGTATACAAAACAGTCATGCAATCTTTGTATATTTATTTGTTTTCTGAAAACTGTATAAACCTCAATAAAACCAAGCCTTTGTTAAATAAAAAGCGTCATGTGTTAAACACATGACGCTTTGCGAGTGATAAACTATCTTATAAGTGGTTGTATAAATATTCTTTAATCTCGCCGCCGTCTTCAAGCTGCAGGACCGTCTCTAAAATTTCCTTGGCCTTACCTGAGCTGATCGAGCGGATTTTTTCTTTGACGCGCGGAATTGACGGTGCGCTCATACTGAGCTCGTGAATGCCCATTGCCATCAAGAGCACAGCAGCATAAGGATCGCTGGCCATTTCCCCGCACATGCCAGCCCAAATACCGTTGTCGCGGGCTGCCTGAATTGTGCGCTGTACCAAAGACAGTACTGCCGGGTTGAAATGATCATACAGATAACTTACATTGTGATTGACGCGGTCAACCGCCAGGGTATACTGTACGAGATCGTTCGTACCAATGCTGAAGAAATCAACATATTTAGCCAATACCGGCGTCATGATTGCTGCCGCCGGGGTTTCCACCATGATGCCCACCTGAACATTATCAGAATACGGCTTTTCTTCATGAGCCAGCTGTACCTTGGCCTGTTCGATGATCTCTTTTACCTGTTTGATTTCAGCCACATTGATGACCATTGGCAGCATAATCGCCGCCTTACCATAAACACCTGCCCGCAAAATTGCTTTGATCTGCGGCACGAACAAATCCTGGCGCATCAGGCTGATGCGAATTGCCCGCCAGCCAAGAAAAGGATTATCCTCTTTTGGTATATTCAGATAGGCCAGCGGTTTATCACCGCCGATATCCATGGTGCGAATTACGCAAAGCTTGCCCTTGCATTTTTCAACAGCTTCCTTGTAGGCCTTAAACTGATCTTCTTCCGTCGGGATTTCTTCTCGTCCCATAAACACAAACTCCGAACGGAATAAGCCCACGCCTTCACAGCCATAGGTCATAGCGGCATCAACATCAAGGTGCGTCCCAATATTAGCCATAAGCTCGACGCGGACACCATCGGTCGTTTCTGCCGGCAGCGGTGCCAGCTGTGCATAATAAGCTTTGCGTTCCAGCTGTTTCTGAATTTTAATCCGATAGGTCGATAAGATATCCTCCGTCGGATCAATAAAGATTTCCCCGGTTTCGCCATCGAGAATCACGAGATCACCATCTTGAATGCTCGCCAACTTATCACCGAGTCCGGCTACCGTCGGAATGGCCCTTGCCTTGGCAATAATTACCGCATGGCAGGTCGTACTGCCCTGTCCAAGAAGAACGCCGGCAATTTTATCCGTCGGAATATTGGCTATCACGGAAGGTTCAATTTCGTGGCCGCAGAGCACAACCGCCGCATCGCCCAATGCCGGTTCTTTTACGCCAAGAATATATTTGGCAATGCGCTTGCCGACATCGCGGATATCAACAGCCCGTTCCCGGAAATACGCATCATCCATCGATTCGAACATCGCGGCCGATTCATCGGCTGCTGCCAATACTGCTCGCGGTGCCGAGCCAATTTCCTTGACTTTATCATGCATGGACTGCGCCATCATCGGATCCTGTGCCATCATACGATGCGCTTCCATGATCGCCGACTGCTCTGGCATATTGCGTTCCTGCAATTTTTTTACATTATCCTGGAGAATTTCCGCAACCGCCTTGAGTGCTGCTTCGACTTTGGCAAGTTCGCTGGCTTCACTTTCCACCTTGTAATCAGCCAAATAGCCGTCAAGACTCTGCCCGACAAGCAGCACCTTGCCAATTGCGATTCCCGCGATAACGCCTTTGCCCCGTAAAGATTCCGTCATCTCGTGGTACCTCCCTTGCTTATTCTTCCCCGAATTTTGCTTGTACTAAGTCAACAAGGGCTTTTACTGCTGCCGAAGCATCTTCGCCTTCTGCCTTGATCACGATGTCTGTATCCTTTACCAGACCCATGCTCATAATCATTAAAATGCTTTTAGCATCAACCGTTTTACCCTTAGCTGTAACTGTTACCTTCGATTTGAATTTTGCTGCCGTCTGCACAAAAACGGAGGCCGGGCGAGCATGAATCCCTGATTTATTTGTTACTTTTACTGTCTGTTCCATAATATAAACAACTCCCATTCAATTTATAAAATTTTACTCCGGTATAATCTGCGGAGTCTTCCTGTATTTACAAGCAATCACATGCCTTTGCTAGACATCGGCAGCAATTGACCAGAAAACTACAAGCTGCTTTTATATATTGCAAGTAGCGTGCCAATAATCAAACAATGCTTGTTTTGGCTTGTTTCTTTATATTTTAACCCGATTTTTCGCATTTTACCAGCTTTTTCGTTCATTGTTTTTAGATTATTTTGAAAAAACAGTCTCTTGTTTTACTGTTTGCATAGTAAAAAGTATCAATTCCCCGCTTTTTGTTGATACTTTTTACTATGCATTGATATTTTTTACCAACCTCTTTTAGACCAGTCCATACTTCTTTGCCTTTGTCGCCACCGTTTTATGCGTAAGTTTTAACATTTTTCCGGCGGCATTAAAGCTGCCGCATTTTTTTAGGGCATTGGCAATGATCTGCTTTTCATACTCCTCCCAAGGCAAGACGACATTGGAATCAAGATCCTTAACCTCCCTGGCTGCCGTTTCGCCGGCCAGATAGGTCGGCAGATTGTCGCGGGAAATAAAGTCACTGTCCATCAGCGTTATCACTCGTTCAATGATATTTTCCAGTTCCCGGACATTGCCCGGCCATTTGTAGGCCATTAAGATCTCGAGTGCTTCCGGCGTTATACCGCGAACCGGCTTTTGCACCTGCTGGGCGATCCGGTCAATAAAGCTTTCCGTAAGCAGAGGAATATCCTCCACCCGCTCCCGAAGCGGCGGTAAAAAAAGCGGAATGACGTTCAACCGATAATACAAATCGTCACGAAACTCGCCTTGCCGGACCATTTCTTCCAGATTGCGGTTAGTAGCGGCAATAATTCTCACATCGACATGAACGGTAGTTTCCCCGCCCACCCGATCAAATTCACGCTGTTGCAGCACGCGGAGCAGCTTCACCTGCATGTGCTTGTCCATTTCACCGATCTCATCGAGAAAAATGGTTCCCTTATCCGCCAGTTCAAATTTGCCCAGCTTTCGTTTTACCGCCCCGGTAAATGCTCCTTTTTCATGCCCAAACAGTTCCGATTCGAGCAAGGTCGACGGAATCGCTCCGCAGTTGACTCTGATAAACGGCCCCTTACTGCGGGCACTGGCATAATGAATACCTTCGGCTACCAGTTCCTTCCCTGTTCCGCTCTCCCCGCGAATGAGCACGGTAGCACCGCTTTCAGCCGCCTTGGCCGCCATCGCGAGGACATCGACAACACGGCCGCTGCGGCCAATGTAGTTGGCAAAAGACTTATTGGTTTTTTTTGTCCGCAGCAATTCCTGTTCCAGGTATTCGGCCTTAGCCGATATCTGATGCAATTTTTCCATCAGCGTCTGAATTTCCGTAATATTTTTAACAACGGATACAACGCCGGCAATTTCCCCGTCAACAAAGATCGGATTAACATTAGCTACAATTGTCGTCCCATCCTTTTTATGACTGATGCTGCCAATTCTTGCAATACCTGATTTTAAGACACTGCAGCGGTTCCCCTTCGGGGCTGTTTCATAGACGTTTTCACCAATCACCATATCTTCCGTCTTATTGAGGATTCGCAAATAGGACGGATTTACATAGGTGACTTCGCCATTTTTGTCCACCACGCAAATTCCATCCTGTACCGCTTCTAAAATCAGCTGCAGCCGTTCCTGCATTAAAGCATTTTCATGCAACAGGCGGTCGACTTCATGCATCTCCACTTTACTCTGCAGCTGGAAATCCCCTTCGAGAAAGTCTACCATTTCGCTGACAGCTTCAAGCCGTCGCTCGCCCTCAGCCGCAACAAAAACCGAATTGCCACAGGCAATCTTCAGGGCAATCAGCTGCATCACATTTGTCATCTCAACCCGCTGACTGTGCAGGCTGCGCAAATAAAATTTGCAATTATATTTTAACGAAAGATCTTTGCTCTTTTGCACGAGCATTGCCGCCACCCTGACATGGATACCGCTTTCGTTATGAATCACCGCTTCTTTTTCAAACAGCATATCTATTCTTCCTTTTTCTCAAATCTACTGTTATTATACTGTATATAAAATATGCTCGCCAGGCTTTTCTGCCCACGGTTGCCAATTTAACAAAATTGTCAAATTATTGATTATTTTATCCTAAAAAGCAGGACAAAATATCTAATAGTAGTGTATAATGTAGAAAGCCCGCTCGAATTATGCTTTATTCCCTGTAATTCCGGGCAGGATTTTTTTTTATCATGTCGAATTTGGGTAGATGTATGGATTTCATTGGATTTTTTATAGAATTTATGCATCACCTCTCTAAATCAGACAGGCATTTCTCGTTAAAATATATTTGGGAATTGTGGTGATCTGTATGAACTTTATGATGATAACCTTTGTTATCATGCTGGTCAGTGTTTCCATAATTTATAAAATCACAAATTTTTTCGGGTTTCAGCTGAAATTCCAGTCTCTGCTGCTCTGTGCGATCTGTGCTTTCGGGGTAAATTTTATTACGCTTTCCATTTCAGCGTATCTTACCTTATCCCATTTGCTGCTGATTTTTTTCACGGTTCTTTTGTCGGCCTGCCTCGTTACATATTATAATGAACGCTTGACGCTTGAAACACACTCGACAGCAGCCTGTCCAGCCGTACCGACTGACAATTCGTCAGCGGCAATGGCCGCTGAGCTGCCAACCACGAGCAGCCAGAAAACCTTGCCAGCCGACCCGGGAAAAGACGCTGCCGTTACCGTGCCTGGCAAGGTTGAGGAAAACCTTATCAGACAAGAAAGCATCGCGCCAGTAGTTAAGGCCCCTGTGTCTGCACCTGTCCCCGCAGCGAAAAAATCTTTACCGGCAAAAGAAGCAACTCTGATCACCGGCGAAGAACCTGCCCCGGTGGTCAGGAAGTCTTTACCACCGGCAGTGCTCACCGATACGGTTGCAACTATGGTCAAAAATGATATGGAAAATGACCACCTGCTTAAACTCACGGCCGCACTTGCCAAGCTCAACTCACTTGATGCTATTCTCGATTACGCCTACGATCAAAAAAGCCGACATAACTATTCCAATGCGCTTTTTGCCTTTCGTCAGGCTCTGCGCCGATATGAAACCGATGAGTATGCGCCTTTTATCATCATTGAAATGGGCAATATCTATAAAGAAACCGGCTTATATGAAGAAGCAATTCATACGTATGCTTCTTTCATGAATCTGCCGGCAATTGCTGAAGATGCTGCTGTTAAGGAAAAGTTTACTACAACGATTTCTTATCTGCGCATCGTAAAGTGCGTCTTACTTAAGTACAACAGCGGCAAGATACCATTCCACTCGATTCCGCCGTCCTATATGCGCGAAATTGAACTGACCTTCGAAAACTGGTATGCCAAAAAACATGCATCTTAAAAACGGGAGGATTACTCATGAAAAAAAGTGTAGAAATCTTAGGATTACCTATTATCAGCATTACCGAAGGCCGTGAACTCGGCATCAGCAAGTCTCTGCTGATTGACGCTCAGAACGGCTCGGTCGCAGCTCTTATCATTGAAGATGAAGATTGGTTTCGCGGCGTAAAATTATTGCCATACGATTCCGTCATTGCCATCGGTGACGATGCCATTACGATCACCAACAGTGAAAATATCTTAAAATTGGCAGAGGCCACTGACTACGAACCACTGCTCAATCAGAATGTCCGCGTAATCGGCACAAAGGCAATCACTAAGGCCGGTAGCATTCAAGGCGTTGTTTCTGAAATCGTCATCGGCGAAAGCGGGAAAATTGCCAAATGTACAATCGCTACGGAAAACGAAACCGACACAAAAGATATTGCCGCTGAGCAGATCTCCATCTTCGGCAAGCAGGTTACCATCATCGACTGCGAACTGCCGGAAGAAGCCCAGTTAGCGCAAAAAAAAACTAAATCTGCCGCTCCAGTAAAAACAGCTGCTCCGGTAGAAGAAAAAACTGTGGTAGAAGTTGCCGCACCGGAAGCAGCACCAGCACCGGTTGAAAGCCCCGCGGAAGAAAAAGCGGAAACTAAAGAGGCTGCCCCGGAAGAAAAAGCTGAGGTTAAAGCTGAAGTGAAAGCTGAACCAGAAAAAGCTCCGGCAGCTGCCCCGGAACCGGTAAAAGCTCCGGAAAACCAGGCAAAACAGCTTAGTGACAAAGCCGTTGAAGAACGCCATCGCCGTTTTCTGCTCGGCAAAAAAGCCGCCCGCCGCATCGCAACTGACAATGGCATTGTCATCGTCGAAGCAGGTGCTGATATAACGGAAGAGGTTCTGCAGAAGGCAAAATTGGCCAATAAATTCATTGAGTTGTCAATGAACGTCCAATAATTTCTCAACCATTCAAGATGCCTCAAAATTTTTATTTTGAGGCATCTTTTTCAATTTCTGCAGCTAGACTACTGCAAGGACAGGAGGCTTATTCGTGAACAAAAACCATCGCTGGACCATGTTCTTCCTATTTTTTGCTCTTATATCCATCTTTTCTATCATTTCATTGTTCACGGCCGGCCTGGCAATTATGAATAATGACCGCATTGCTTATGGTGTGCGCATTGGCGAGCTGCCGCTAAGCGGACTTACCGAAGCCGCGGCCCGGGAGAAAATTGCCGGCTATTGCCAGCAAAAGCTGTCCGGTCCAGGACTGCTGCTGCGCCATGAACAGCAGCAATGGTATATCCGCCCGGCAGATATTGCCCTGCAGACAGATATCCCGGCAACTGCTGCCGCCGCTTATGCCGTGGGGCGCAGTGCCAATCCTCTGACCAATCTATGGGAAAATCTAACCTCTGCGTTTTCCGGTCATCCTCTGGCGATCACGGCTGCTTATGACGAGAATAAATTACAGCAGCTTTTAATTCGGACGGAACAACAGGTAAACCGTTCAAGCCGCGATGCCAGCTGTACTTTACTGGAAAACGGAAAAATCAAGATCGAGCCGGAAGTTACCGGCCTGCAGTTTAAAACCGAAAGCTTCGCTGCCACGCTCCGCCCCGAACTGCTCGCCCTCAATTTTTCCCAGGTGATTGACCTGCCGGTTGAACCCGAAACGCCTGAGATCACGAGTGCTGACCTGCAGTCGGTTGACACGGTGATCAGCTCCTACAGTACCCGCTTTAATCGCTTCAATTTCAATCGCAGCGAAAACATCCGCATTGGCGCCGAAAAACTCAGCCAAACGCTGCTGCGCCCGGGACAGTTATTTTCCTTCAACGAAACCGTCGGCCAGCGGGTTGCCGCCGCCGGCTATCGTGAGGCGCCGGCCATCATTGACGGCGAAACCGTTCCCGACATCGGCGGCGGCATTTGTCAGGTCAGTTCGACACTTTATAATGCAATGCTGCTTGCCGGCCTTGAGGCAACAGAACGCGCCGTACACTTTTATCCCTCGACCTATGTCCCCATCGGTTTTGATGCCACCGTTGCCGACAATTTACTCGACTTCAAATTCAAAAACAGCTTCAGCCGCAATCTCTACATCATGGCCAGTGCCGGCGGCGGCTACCTCACCGTATATTTACTCGGCAACCACGAAGACCGTCCCGCCGATACCTTTTCGCTGCACTCAACCATCGACAAGACCATTCCCCCGGAGACGACCATAAAGTATTCCCCGGCCCTGCGGCCGGGAAGCAGCCGCCTTGAAGACAGTGGCAGCAATGGCTATATCGTCTCTGCCTATCGGATTAAGCTGCATAACGGTCAGGAAATAGACCGTGAGCTGCTGCACCAAGATCAATACTCCCCACGAAACAGAATTCTGCTTGTCGGCGGCAATTAAAAAACGGCTTTCTTAATTTTATTAAGAAAGCCGTTTTTTAATTGCGATAAAAGATCCCATTTTTACACCATCGCCGATATTCTTACACCGGCAGCAGGCCAACAAATCCATCATAGAGCTGTATGAGCAGCGCCAGCAGACTAAAACCACTGTGTACCGGCGCATCAGCCAGCAGCGGCACGCGGCTGACCTCCTGCCCATTATATAAAATGCAGATATC
>JBOFWE010000278.1:0-2505 GCA_051653465.1 Selenomonadaceae bacterium
AAAAACGGCATTACCTATTATAATAAAAAAATAAAACAGACATTTTGATAAAGGGGACTAAATAAATGGAAAATATTTTTCGCGTAGCGGTTCATCAGAATGAAGACCTTGGCTACATAGAATACACAGTGGATACAAAAACGGTCAAGGTGGTACTGCACAATCCGGATACGGTGGCAGCGGCTGAAGCTTTCTTTGCTGCTGAACATGAGGTCCAGGTACCGCATGACACGTTGCGTGATTTTACGACAGAAAAAATCCAGCCGCTCAGCAGCCTGGAAAACTTCAAGCTCATGCTGACCCGCCTGTGGGAATCCACCGATATCTATGTCGACTGGAGCCGCCCGGTAGATTACGTAATCAGCACCATGGATAAATAATTCGAAGCGCACAGCAAGTTTGCTGTGCGCTTCTTACGTTTCTTTCCAATAAATTAAGCAGAGTGCTTAAGTGTTATTGCAATACTGTTGCGATATCGGCAACTTGACCATTGGCGAACATATGGTATAATGATGGCTAGTATCTGTATTATTTTTTTAGGGGGTTGATTTCATGGCGAATCCTGTGATTTCAAAAGTAAAGGATTTAACTGCTTACAGCAGTGATTGTGCCACTTATACCGGAGTGGCTTTAAAGAGTATGGCCCTGGTGGTCATTGTTACGGCGTCGGCGCTCGTGACCTGGGTTATGGGCTATGCCAGCCCGATTACGACCGGCGTAACGGCAATTATGGGGCTGATTACGGCGCTGGCAATATCGTTCAGGCCTTCCTGGGCTGGCGTATTGGCTCCGCTCTACGCGATTTTAGAAGGGATGTGTCTGGCTTCGATTTCAGCGATGTTTGCCAGAGCGTATCCGGGAATTGTGGCGAACGCCGTCCTGCTGACTTTCAGCATTGCCTTCGGAACGGCCTTGATCTATGCCAAAGGCTATGTCAAAGTCGATGCCGGTTTTATGCGGGCTGTTTACATGGCTACGCTCGGGGTTTTTCTGACCTATATGCTCGAGTTCGTACTGCGCTTTTTTAGCATTTCGATTCCGATGATTCATCAAAGCGGTATTGTTGGCATCGCCTTTAGTCTTGTTATCGTCGGAATTGCGACGTTTAATCTGTTCATCGACTATGAGCAGATCAGCCAAAGCGTCCGCCAGGGAATGCCGGCCGAATACGAATGGTTTTGCGCGTTTTCTCTGCTGGTTACCTTGATTTGGCTTTATGTCGAAATCCTTGACTTGTTGCGGAAATTAAAAGATGACTGAGTAAAAACAGGGCCGGTGCAGTGTATGCTGCACCGGCCCTGTTTTCTTATAGCTGGCAGGGCTCTTGCGCCGGAGCTGGCATCTGACGCAAATTTTTCCAATGCATGCGCAGATGGGGCAAGATGACGGCAAGGGTAAAAAGCTCAGCCAGTGGCAGTGACAGCCAGATGCCGCTGGCGCCGATAAAGTTTGGCAATAAAAACAGCAGGGGAATGACAAATAAGAGTCCGCGCAGGCAGGCTGTCAGGGCTGCAGCCCGGGGCCGGCCGGTTGCAGTAAAGAGAACGGCCATGATAAAATTGCAGCCGCTGAATAATAGGGCGGTAGCTGAAATGCGCAGCGCCAGGATGCCCATAATCAGCAGCTCGTTATTGTCTCCGGCAAACAGTGAGACGATATTTTCAGCGGCTGCTGAGACCAACGCTGCAAGCAGGATGCCGGCAACGACTACGGCTTTGCTGGCAACAACAAACAGCTCACAGATAGGAGCTGTTCGGCCGGCCCCGAAATTATAGCTGAAAATCGGATGGATGCCGATGCCAATGCCGGTTATCAGCATGCTGTGGAAAAAAAGCATATAGCCGACAATGGTGAAGGCGGCGACACCGTTGCTGCCGAGCAGGTGCAGGGCAGTCGTGTTAAAGAGGGCCGTTGTCAGCGCAATGGAAATTTGACCGATACATTCCGCGCTGCCGTTCAGCAAGATTTGCCGGTAGGGCGACCAGGTGATAAAGACAGCGGTGAAGGCATAGCTCGAACAGCCTCGCAGAAAGTAGAGCAGTCCGCATAAAAAGGGCAGCAATACCGACAGCCCGGAGGCCAGAGCCGCGCCGCGCAGGCCCCAGTCAAGTTGAAAAATAAACAGGTAATCAAGGGCGATATTGAGCAAGTTACCTGCCAGGCCAAAGAACAGGGAAAGCTGAGGTTTGCCCTCCCCCCGGATGAACATGGAAAACGCGATATTGAGCATCATGAACAAGTAAAAATAGACGAGAATGCCAAGGAAATCCTGCATGTAAGCATAAATTATGCCAGTGGCCCCTAAAAGAAGCAGGATTTTTCCCTGAAACATAAACAGGACGAGCAACAAGCTGGTGACGATAAGTACGATCAGTGCCAGCGAGGAAGAAAAGTAGCGGCTGGCGGTCTCGCTTTTGCCGCGACCGGCTGCTTGTGAGGCCAGTGTCAGTCCGCCGACGGCAATCGTGGTGGTGACGGCCAGCAATATATAGACCAGTGGCAATG
>JBOFWE010000279.1:0-1717 GCA_051653465.1 Selenomonadaceae bacterium
GCATTGCTTTCACTGTAGCCAGTCCGCCACAATTCTTTTTTGAACAGGCGGCGCAGATCTTCGTTGGCAATAAAAATATGAGAAATCTGCAGCCCGGCGAGATTAAAAGTCTTGCTCGGGGCCGTGCAGGTTATAGAGATATCCTTATATTGTTCTTTGAGGTTGGCAAAAACATGATGTGTATGTCCGGGATAAGTAAAGTCCTGATGAATTTCATCGGCAACGACAATCACCTTATGTTTAAGGCAGATATCGCCAAGGTGCAACAATTCTTCTTTTGTCCAGACGCGACCCACCGGATTATGCGGGCTGCAAAGCAGGAAAAGCTTTACGTTGTTGTCGATGATTTTTTGTTCGAAATCAACAAAATCAATTTCATAGCGGCCGTTTTTATAGACCAGCGGGGAATTCACGAGCTGGCGACCATTGCTTTCAATGGTCAGTGAAAATGGATAATATACCGGCCTTTGAATCAGGACGCTGTCGCCTTTGTTGGTGAAACTGCGGATTGCGGTAGCAATGGCAAAGACTACTCCCGGCGTACGGACGAGCCAGTCGTTTTTTACCTTCCAGTGAAAGGATTCTTCTAACCAAAGGGAAAGCGGGGCAAAATAATCCGCTTTGACATCGGAATAGCCGAAAATTCCATGCTGGCTGGCACGCACCAGGGCATCACTGACCTGCGGCGGGACCCGCAGATCCATGTCGGCAACCCATAATGGCTGCACACCAGCAGGTTTGCCACGTTCAACGGCAAAATCGTATTTTAGAGAATTGGTGTTTTTGCGGTCAATAATTTCATCAAAATTGTAAGCCATAAAAATTCTCCTTTCCGTCGCGGGGATTTATTAGGCCAGTGCCTGGGTCAGATCGGCTATAAGGTCATCCACATTTTCGATGCCGACGGACAGTCGCAGAAGACAGTCGTCGATTCCCTTGGCCTCACGTTCGGCTACCGGCAAATCAGCATGTGTCTGCATCATAGGGTATGTGAGCAGGCTTTCAGTTCCGCCGAGGCTCTCGGCGAACTGGATTAAGGAAATGCGGCGCAGTACCTGCTCAGCGATGGCTTTGGTTTCGACGCGCAGAGAAATCATCGAGCCAAAGCCGGAGGCTTGTTTACAGGAAATGGCATAGCCAGGATGCTCGGGCAGACCGACATAAAATACAGCCTTGACATGCGGCTGCGTTTTCAACCACTGGGCAATGGACAGGGCGTTTGCCTGCTGTTTTTCGACGCGCAGAGCCAGGGTCTTTATGCCGCGCAATAGGAGCCAGCTGTCAAAGGGAGAGAGACAGGAGCCGACGGTCTTATAGAGAAAGCGCAGCTGATTTGAAAGTGCCGGATCGTTGACGATGAGAAAACCGGCCAGGGTATCGTTGTGTCCGCCAAGATACTTCGTCCCGCTGTGAATGACCACATCGGCACCGAGTTCCAGTGGCTGCTGGAAATGCGGGGTCAAAAACGTGTTGTCAACAATGACGAGCAGATCATGACGGTGGGCAATTTCGGCTGCTGCTTTGATATCGGTGACCTGCATCATAGGATTTGTCGGGGTCTCAATATAGAGGGCCCGCGTATTTTTCTGCAGAGCCCCGGTGATTGAAGCAAGATCGCTGGTGTCAACAGCGGTGAACGACAACCCGTTTTTTTGCCCGATGTGATCAAACAGGCGGTGAGAGCCGCCGTAGAGATCATTTGAAGTGATGATGTGAT
>JBOFWE010000280.1:0-1884 GCA_051653465.1 Selenomonadaceae bacterium
GGCTGGAGCCCCGAGGCAGAGCACATCCTGCAGCGGTACGATGACAGTTGCCGCTGGTGAGGCATAGGCAAATTCAATCAGCTTGCTGCAGATTTGTGCTGGTTTTTGTGTTTCTGCTCCAATAAACGCCGCCAGCGAAGCCGCTGTAATCGGTGCTTGCAGGTCATTTTCCACCCATCCAACCGTCGTATTGTTGTCATGGGTTCCCGTATAGACAACACTGTTTTGCGGGCAGTCAAAAGACAGCTGGTTGCTCTCATCGGTACGCAGATCGAAATGCAGCACTTTCATGCCAGGGAAGCCACAGCTATCACGCAGTTTTTCCACCTCGGGCGTAATAATGCCAAGGTCTTCGGCAATGATCGGCAGCCGCCCGAAATAGCGGGCAATTGTCTGGAAGAACTCCCAACCAGGACCTTTAACCCAGCGTCCCTCAACCGCCGTAGAGGCCGAGCTGTCAATTTCCCAATACGATTCAAATCCCCGGAAATGATCGATCCTGACGATGTCAACCAGTCCAAGCATTGTCTTGAAGCGCTTGCGCCACCAGTCATAGTCATCCGCCTTCATTTTATCCCAACGATAATGCGGATTCCCCCACAGCTGTCCGGTCGCACTAAAATAATCCGGGGGCACACCGGCAACCTTTTGTGCCTTCCCGTCGCGATCAAGGGAAAACAGGCACTGATTCGCCCAGACATCGGCGCTGTCATGAGCGAGGAAAATCGGCATATCCCCGATGATCTGAACGCCCTTTTCCTTTGCATACGCGTGAAGCTCGCCCCATTGATGGAAGAATTCATACTGCAGGAATTTTTGATATTCAATCTCATCCGCCAGTTGAACACGATACTTATTCATGGCAGCCGGAGTCCGATGCTTAATGTCAGCCGGCCACTCCGTCCAGGCAACACTCGCAAATTCTTTTTTCAGGGCAATAAACAACGCGTAATCATCGAGCCAGAATCGCTGTTCACTGCAAAACGCAGTATACAGCTTGTTTTTAACCTGCCGATCCTTGAAGGTCTTCCAGGCTCGCCGCAAGCAGCGTTCCTTAAATTTTTCCACCGCCGCAAAATCGACCCGTATATCCTCCCCGGCGATTGCCGACGGCACCGCATACTGCGGTGACAGCAGCCCTTCTCCAACAAGAAGTTCCGGTGATAACAGCAGTGGATTACCAGCAAATGCCGATGTCGACTGATAAGGTGAATACCCATGGCCGATTGGATTGAGCGGCAGTATTTGCCACAGTTTCTGTCCGGCCTGCACGAGAAAATCAATAAAGGCATAGGCTTCCGGACCAAAATCGCCAATGCCGTAAGCCGATGGCAGGGACGTCGGATGCAGTAAAACACCGGCCCGATGCTCGATCCCCGCCTCGTCTGTTTCCATCCGGTAAACCAGCCCTTCAAGGGCCTGTATCCCAACATGCAACCAACCATGCTGCGGTTTAATGCTCCGACCATTGAAAACCTCTTTAAATTCCCCGTCGCCAATCCGCTCTACATTGAGGTCCAGTTCCATCGCCTGCATCCGGCTGCGATTTAAAATAACGATAAATACATCGTTAGGCGCCGGATGCCCGAATACATCATGCCCACCATGGATCATGCGCACATAGGCGTAAACCTCCCCCTCACTGTAAAGCGGCATAAAGGAACCGGTCTGCAGTGCCGGACTGGAGTTTCTGAGCGCAATAACTTTTTTATACCAGGCCTGTACATAGGTATCGCCGTTTTTCCATTTATACGGACCGCGGTTAAACGGATCCTTGTACCCTTGCATGCCAATTTCATCGCCATAATAAACACAGGGAACTCCGGGAAAGGTCATCTGCCACAGCACTGCCATCTTCAGTCGGGCTACGCCCAGGTTGAAATG
>JBOFWE010000281.1:0-1433 GCA_051653465.1 Selenomonadaceae bacterium
CAGACCGTATCAGCAGCGACGCAGCAGCAGTCGGCCTCCATGGAAGAAATTGCGGCCTCAAGTCAGAGTCTGGCGCAGCTGGCTCAGGATCTGCAGCAGTCCATCAGCCGGTTTCAGATCTGACGGTCAAATAAAAATAGATTTGCCAAACCGTTTCAGTATTATGCTGAAACGGTTTTTGTTTTTTAGTTTGTATTTTCAGCGGGGACAATTTTCCTTGTTGAACAGGTGGAACTAAAGTGATATAGGCCGTGTATTCCTTTATTTTTAGCGGATTTACACGTGGTTCTTTCAGGCGAGCTACAAGGCGATGGGATTAATCTACAAGGGTGTGTCTTTTATGAGAGAACACTTTTGTCCGTTGACAGTGAACAAAAACTGTATTATAATAAAATATATACTTCTTTTTGCATGTGTTTTCGGTATTATTTCGTAAAAGAAGGTAATTTATAAAAACAGGAGTTGTATTATTGTGTTGAAAGCTTTATTGTCAGCGCTTGGGGAAGTCAGTCTGGTGAAAAAAATTATTGTCGGACTTGTCTGCGGCCTTTTTGTTGCTGTATATGCTCCGGACCTTGCGCAGCGGGTTGCTATTTTGGGGGCACTTTTTGTCGGATCCCTCAAGGCTATTGCCCCGGTATTGGTATTATTTCTTGTTATGGGAGCTTTATGCAGCCAAAAGCATGATGTGCAGACAAATATGAAGGCTATTATTGCCTTGTATGTCGTTGGCACATTTTCGGCAGCTGTTGTCGGGGTTGTTGGAAGCTTTATGTTTCCCCTTGAACTTAAGCTGGCCGCCAATACGGCCTCTGTCGTTCCCCCCAATGGGATTGTTGAGGTTTTGCGAGGGCTTCTTTTGAGTCTCGTTGATAATCCGGTACATGCGCTGATGACCGGAAATTATCTGGGAATCCTGTTCTGGAGCGTTATTTTTGGCGTGGCACTGCGCCAGGCTGATGAAAGCGTAAAAAAAGTGATTTTGGCAGCCTCGGATGCTACGTCAAAAGCAGTGCGCTGGGTCATCCAGCTAGCCCCGATTGGGATTTTTGGACTGGTAGCAGATTCTATTTCGACGAATGGAATTGAAGCCCTTGTAGGCTATGCCCAGTTGCTGGCCCTTTTGATTGGCTGCATGCTGTTTGTTGTGCTGGTCATCAATCCGCTGATCGTCTTTATCAAGATCAAGAGCAATCCGTTCCCGTTGGTGTTTACCTGTTTGCAGGAGAGCGGCATCTATGCATTTTTTACACGCAGCTCGGCGGCTAATATACCGGTAAATATGAAACTTTGCGAGAAACTCAATCTTGATCCGGATACGTACTCTGTTTCAATTCCGCTCGGCGCTACGGTCAATATGGCGGGGGCTGCGGTTACTATTTCCGTATTGACTTTAGCGGCGGTGCATACCCTGGGAATTCAGGTTGATATCT
>JBOFWE010000282.1:0-3085 GCA_051653465.1 Selenomonadaceae bacterium
CAAGGCAGTGACCCGATAAGTGTAAACGGTGAAGTTCAGCTCGATGGAACTGAAATAGAGTATATGGATAAAAAGGCCGAGGACATCAAGGCTCTGCTGGTCTTTAGTGAAAAAGAACTGCAGCTGTTTGCCCGGGGAATTATAGAAGAACAGCCATTGTCGGTGCATGGTAAAGTTCATCTTGATACGGAAGAGCCATGGCTGGAAGTGGTAGCAGAGTCGGACGAGTTCAATCCGGAGCGGATTTTTGCGCAGAGTCCGTTTTCGGGGGCGGTTGCCTTTACGGCAGATATAAGCGGAACCTTCAGCCAGCCGCAGGTGCACGGTGTATTCAAAGTCAAATCCGGACTGATTTACGGTTATCCGCTGCAGGCGGCGCAGGTGAAAGCCAGTTTTAAAGACAATCTGCTGGTGATTGATGAAATGACAGCAAATGTTTTTGGCGGGAAAATATGGCTTGCGGGAGAGCTTGATGCCCGTGATATGAAGTATACGGCCCATGTCAAAGCAGAAAATATAAAAGCGGAAGAACTGCCATCTTCATTAACTGGAATTTCGGGCCTGTTGTCGGCGGATCTGGGGATAAACGGAAAAGGCGAAGATCTTTCAACTGCCGAAATTTATGGAATGGCAACACTGCATGCGGGTTCTTATCAGGGAATTGGCATTGAGCAGGCAGAGGTTTCTTTTTATAAGCAGGGCGAGTCCGTCAGGCTGGATGCCCTCAGCATGACCACCTCTGATGGAAGGCTTTCTTTAGCTGGGACGGTGGAAGGAACAAAACTTGATCTTGAATGCCGGGCACTCAATTTTGATCTGCAGCAACTGGCGCAGGTAGCTCCAGCCGCTGACCTCAGTGGGCGAGCCGATGTTCAGGCTAAAGTTTACGGGGACATCGGCAATCCTGTTATCGAGGCAGAGTTTTCTGCAGAAAATGGGAATGTATTCAAACAGCCGTATGCGTATCTTTCGGGTCGGGCCGCTGGCAGTCTCGAGGGGCTCAAAATAGATGATTTTCGAATGGAAAATAAAGGGCGAATCGTGCACAGTGGACATGGTGTAATTGGATTTACAGGAGATCGCAAGATAGATTTTGTAGTCGAGACAAAAGGCGCTCGCATGGAAGACCTTGCGGCCTTGCTTATGCATGGACAGCCGATAACAGGCAATGTGGACAACGTTCTGCAAATTACAGGTTCATTGGATGATCCGCAGCTGCAGGGGCGAGTGCATTTTTATGAAGGCAGTTATCATGGGATGCTTTTGACTGGGGCTGACGGCACATACAGTCGTCACGATGGACGACTGCAGCTTGAAGATTTTTCAGTAGCCTCTCCTTTTGTCACCATGCATTTTCACGGAACAATGGATGCGGAGGAAAATATAAATTTTTTGGTTAAAGCCGATGATATTCATCTCGATAAGGTCAATACCCGCTTGCCATATCCGGTAAGTGGAACTGCGAGCTTTTCCGGGACGCTTAGCGGCAATCTGAGCTCGCCTGTTTTTGGGGGGAGCCTCGAAGCCAAGGAACTTATTCTCAACGGGCAGAAAATAGTCGATGCCGGTGGCCGGATTGAATATCGCAATGATATTTTGTATTTAAAAGATGTCGCTTTTCGTCAAAATGGCGGTGTTTTTGCGATGACCGCACTGCTGGGGGATAGTGGAGCCCAGGGATCCATAACGGCCCAAAGGGCAGATGTCAACGCCCTTATGGCAATTGCCAATTATAAAAATGATATTCTGCAGGGGCATCTTGATGGGAAGATAAGCTTTGGCGGAACCTTTGTCAATCCGGTTGCCAGCATGGAAGGTGTTATTGCGACCGGGACGCTCAAGGGCTATCCGCTCAGCAATATTAACATTGATGTCAGTTTGGCCGATCATATACTCCATCTGAACCGATTTTACGGGGAGCAGGGGTTAGGCAAGGTTGCGGCGCAGGGGACTATCGAACGCGAGGATGGAACTTTATCCGGGCGCGTTTCGGCACAGGATATTGATGCCGGACTTTTGTCGACTTTGACTAATATAAACGCGGATTTAAAAGGAACCCTGAATCTTGACGCACAGCTTGCTGGTACAGTGGATAACCCGGCGGCAGATATATCGATGGATGTTATTAATGGCGGTGTTGGCATGGCAACGTTTGATTCGCTGACAGTGCTGACAAATCTTAAAAACGGTATTATTACGGTGGATCAGGCATTGATGAAAAAAGGCGAATATAAGGCAAGTGCTTACGGCATAATACCACTGAAAGCACTGCAGTCAAAACCATGGGAAATGCCGGATGATTATGAACAGATTCAGCTGCAAATCGGGCTCGATCATGCCGACCTGAGTATACTACCCTTGTTGTCGGAAGATGTCGACTGGGGGATCGGCCCCTTGAACGGGCGGGTTATAATTACTGGCACGTTGGCACATCCGTTTTTTAATGGCGGAATTCATACCAGCGGAGGAGCGCTTAAGCTTAAGGCCTTGAGAAATCCGCTACAGAATATTGAAGTTGATATTGCTTTTAAAAATGAACAGATGGTGGTCAATAAATTCAGTGGTTCGATGGGAGCCGGCACCTATAATCTGACAGGATCAACGCTGATTACTGGCGGCGGATTTGCCGAATACAATTTTCAGTTAAATGCTGATAAACTGGGTGTGGATTGTGATTTCTACCAAGGTCCGCTGACGGGACAATTAATATTAGGCAGTGGTGACTTTTACGGACACAGACTGCCCCGTCTTTCCGGCAACATTGACATTAGCGAGGCGACGCTGTCGATTCCGGCAGTGCCTGATACAAAGACATCATTGCCGAATATGATCATGGATGTCGGTGTCAATGTCGGAGAAAAAGTACGACTATATAGTTCTATGCTGTATGATCTTACCTTGCGTGGAGGTGCGCATTTTGGCGGGACCACCCGCTATCCACAGTCCTCAGGTACAATAGAAGTTACTCGCGGGAAGATTAACTATTTAAAAACAGTGTTTGATGTTCGGGAAGGGGCGGCATATTTTACGCAAGTCAATTCATTTTTACCCATGATTCACCTGACTGCCGATACAAAGATTGATC
>JBOFWE010000283.1:0-2856 GCA_051653465.1 Selenomonadaceae bacterium
CATGATGGGCGCCAAACGCTATTTTTCCTTAAATGAGGCGCGCTCGCTGACCGATGATATCTTTAAGTTTTGCACCGACAATTACCCTGATGTTATGCGCATGATTTATGCCGGCACGATCAGTACCCCGGCGGATTTGGAATACATTTATCAGAATACGAGCTGTCAGGGGTATATTGGTGGATCGACCTTTGACCGTATCCCTACTGAAAAAGCAATCCTTGATACGACCCGGCTTTTTAAAAGCGGCTCGACAGGTTCGACTGTGATGACCAATTTTTTGAAGGGCTCTATTTATTCCAGCGGGTATGCGGATTTTGTAAAGGATTACGTTGGTGAGCATTTTGATCAGCCCATACAGCTGAGAGATCTGGCGCTTGTGGCGCACGTTTCTTCTTCGTATTTATCTATTCGATTTAAGAAGGAAACGGGGATGAATTTTACACAGTACCTGATTCAATATCGGATGAACAAGGCCAAGGAACTGCTGGGGGGGAAGATGAACTGCCGGGAAGTTGCCGAAAAAGTCGGTTATTTGGACTATGTACAGTTTTCAAAGATCTTCCGTAAACATGTGGGGGTATCGCCAAGAAATTACATAAATACAAAACAAGAATAAAGCGATTTGTCGTAATTGTCATAAAAATAATATAAACACAATAAAAACGCATGATATATCTATTTAAAATGATATAAGTACAACAAAACATAATGTAAAGACATTTGAAACAATACGAAATCAGGGTAGAATCTAGGTAACAGCTGATGATTCTGCCTTTTCTTTTGCAGAGGTGAAAATCAGAAGCCGGAGAGGAGGAATACCGTGAAAACAATAGCAATAACGGGAACCTTTGATACGAAGGGAATGGAATTCTCTTATGTCAAAAAAATGGTAGAAAGCCTGGGGCTGAAAACATTCATGATTCATACAGGTGTTTTTGAACCCTCCTTTGTACCGGAGATCAACAATGATGTTGTAGCGGCAGCCGCCGGGTATGATATCGGGCAGTTGGCCGCCAGAAAAGATCGGGCTACGGCGACCGAGGCCTTAGCCAAGGGAATGGAAATACTGGTTCCAAAGCTCTATAACGAAGGAAAATTTGATGGGATTCTTTCCTTTGGCGGATCCGGTGGCACTTCACTGGTAACGCCGGCCATGCGCGCCTTGCCGATAGGCGTGCCGAAGGTTATGGTATCGACAATGGCCTCGGGAAATGTTGCCCAGTATGTCGGAACCAGTGATATTGTGATGATTCCTTCCATTGTAGATGTAGCCGGACTCAACAAGATCTCAAAAATGATTTACCGAAAAGCCGTTTTGGCGATTGCCGGTATGGTGGGGCTGGCGGAAAAGCTGCCGGCAGATACAGAGACAACAAAACCTCTGGTCGCAGCGACAATGTTTGGGGTAACGACGCCTTGCGTGAACACGGCCAAAGAATATCTGGAATCCCATGGCTATGAAGTCCTGGTCTTTCACTGCACCGGAACCGGGGGACGAACGATGGAGTCGTTAATCAATGCCGGGTATTTCAAGGGAGTGCTTGATCTGACGACAACGGAGTGGTGCGATGAGGTTGTTGGCGGAGTATTGAATGCCGGGGAAGATCGGTGCGAGGCCGCCATCAAAAACAAGGTGCCGCAGGTTGTATCGGTTGGGGCCTGTGATATGGTAAACTTTGGCCCGATGGCAACGGTGCCGGAGGAATTTGCGGATCGTAAATTCTACAAGCACAATCCGACCGTAACTTTGATGCGCACAACCGTGGCGGAAAATGTAAAGATCGGTACGAAGCTTGCTGAAAAGTGGACAAAGGCAGAGCGGGAAATGACACTGTTATTGCCGCTGCAGGGCGTTTCCATGATTGATGCCGAAGGTCAGATTTTTAACGGTCAGGAAGAACGACAAGCACTTTTTAACACCTTAAAAGAAAAGATAGATAATCCGTTAGTAAAAATTTGGGAAATGGATAACAATATCAATGATGAGGCTTTCGCTGTAACCGCAGCAAAAGAGCTGATTGCATTGATGGAAAAGGCATAGCTTGAACGTATACTTATAAATATTTATTGCGGAGGGAAATCGTATGTTGAAAAAAACAAGAGCAGAAATAATGAAAGATTTTAAAGCCCAGGTTGCTAGTGGCAAGATCCTTGTCGGCGTGGGCGCAGGCACAGGGATCACTGCGAAATGCAGTGAAAAAGCCGATGTTGATATGCTGATTATTTACAATTCAGGGCGATTCAGAATGGCTGGGCGTGGCTCCTTATCCGGTTTGTTGGCCTATGGTGATGCCAATAAGATTGTCCAGGAAATGGGCCAGGAGGTTCTGCCGATTGTCAAAAAGACACCGGTGCTCGCTGGGGTCAATGGAACGGACCCGTTCCGCGTCATGGAGATCTTCTTGCAGCAACTGAAGGACCAGGGCTTTAACGGCGTGCAGAATTTCCCGACGGTAGGTCTCATCGATGGAAAATTCCGTTCCAATCTCGAGGAAACGGGGATGGGCTATGGCTTGGAAGTTGAGATGATCCGTCAGGCGCATGCGCTCGATATGCTGACCTGTCCGTACGTATTTGATGTGGAACAGGCTCAGGCCATGGCCGAGGCCGGGGCGGATATTCTTGTCGCCCATATGGGGCTGACCACAAAAGGCTCGATCGGGGCAGAAACGGCGGTCACACTCGATGACTGCTGCGAGAAGATTCGCAACATTATCGCGGCCGGCCGCAAAGTCAACCCGGATATCATGGTCATCTGCCATGGCGGTCCGATTGCTGATCCTGACGATGCGGAATACGTTATCAAGCACGTACCGGAAATTGATGGCTTCTTTGGGGCATCTTCCATTGAAC
>JBOFWE010000284.1:0-2891 GCA_051653465.1 Selenomonadaceae bacterium
ATCACATCATCACTTCAAATGATCTCTACGGCGGCTCTCACCGCCTGTTTGATCACATCGGGCAAAAAAACGGGTTGTCGTTCACCGCTGTTGACACCAGCGATCTTGCTTCAATCACCGGGGCTCTGCAGAAAAATACACGGGCCCTCTATATTGAGACCCCGACAAATCCTATGATGCAGGTTACTGACATTAAAGCAGCAGCCGAAATTGCCCGCCGCCACGATCTGCTTGTCATTGTCGATAACACCTTTTTGACGCCGCATTTCCAGCAGCCCCTGGAACTCGGCGCCGATGTGGTCATTCACAGCGGAACGAAGTATCTCGGCGGACACAACGATACCCTGGCCGGCTTTCTCATCGTCAACGATCCAGCACTTTCAAGTCAGCTGCGCTTTCTCTACAAGACCGTCGGGTCCTGTCTCTCTCCGTTTGACAGCTGGCTCCTATTGCGCGGCATAAAGACCCTGGCTCTGCGCGTCGAAAAGCAGCAGGCAAACGCCCTGTCCATTGCCCATTGGCTGAAAACGCAGCCCCATGTTAAAGCCGTATTCTATGTCGGTCTGCCCGAACATCCCGGTTATGCCATTTCCTGTCAACAATCCTCCGGTTTTGGCTCGATGATTTCTCTGCGCGTCGAAACCAAAGCCATCGCTGAGCAGGTACTGCGCCGCATTTCCTTAATCCAGTTCGCCGAGAGCCTCGGCGGAACCGAAAGCCTGCTCACATATCCTATGATGCAGACACATGCTGATCTGCCGGCAGCCGAACGTGAGGCCAAGGGAATTGACGACTGTCTGCTGCGACTGTCCGTCGGCATCGAAAATGTGGATGACCTCATAGCAGATCTGGCCCAGGCACTGGCCTAATAAATCCCCGCGACGGAAAGGAGAATTTTTATGGCTTACAATTTTGATGAAATTATTGACCGCAAAAACACCAATTCTCTAAAATACGATTTTGCCGTTGAACGTGGCAAGCCCGCTGACGTGCAGCCATTATGGGTTGCCGACATGGACCTGCGGGTCCCGCCGCAGGTCAGTGATGCCCTGGTGCGTGCCAGCCAGCATGGAATTTTTGGCTATTCCGATGTCAAAGGAGATTATTTTGCACCACTTTCCCGTTGGTTAGAAGAATCCTTTCACTGGAAGGTAAAAAACGAATGGCTCGTCCGTACCCCAGGAGTAGTCTTTGCCATTGCTACTGCAATCCGCAGTTTCACCAACAAAGGCGACAGCGTCCTGATTCAAAGGCCGGTATATTATCCATTTTCACTGACTATTGAAAGCAATGGTCGCCAGCTCGTGAATTCCCCGCTGGTCTATAAAAACGGCCGCTATGAAATTGATTTCGTTGATTTCGAACAAAAAATCATCGACAACAACGTAAAGCTTTTCCTGCTTTGCAGCCCGCATAATCCAGTGGGACGCGTCTGGACAAAAGAAGAATTGCTGCACCTTGGCGATATCTGCCTTAAACATAAGGTGATTGTCGTTGCCGATGAAATTCATCAGGACTTTACCTATCCCGGACATACACATTATGTTTTTGCCAACCTCAAAGAACAATATAAGGATATCACTATAACCTGCACGGCACCGAGCAAGACTTTTAATCTCGCCGGGCTGCAGATTTCTCATATTTTTATTGCCAACGAAGATCTGCGCCGCCTGTTCAAAAAAGAATTGTGGCGGACTGGCTACAGTGAAAGCAATGCCCTGGGGCTGGTCGCCAGTCAGGCTGCCTACACCTATGGCCGCCCCTGGCTGACCGAGCTGAAAGCCTATCTGACCGGTAACCTTGAACTCGCCCGCCAATCCCTTAGCGAAATGCCAGAAGCAACCTTAATTGAACCCGAGGGAACCTATTTGCTCTGGATCGACTTTTCAAAAATGCAGCTGGCTCCGGCCGAGCTTGATCGGAGAGTTCTCGAAGATGCCGGACTTTGGCTCGACAACGGCTCAATGTTCGGCCCTGAAGGGGATGGTTTCCAGCGTATCAATATCGCCTGCCCGCGCGCCCGTCTGCAGGAGGCGCTGCAGAAACTCCACGCAGCTTTCCCCCGCAGAAAAATCTGAAAATTATCTTAACAAATGCCGATTAATATTGTATAATGATCCCGGAATGTTTTTCCGCCATTTAACGGCATGCTCTCAGAAGTTTTGGAGGTATCAACCATGTTAATCGGCCAGATTCGGGTGACTGTGGAAAACGGTCAGCTTGATGAACGGGACATCCAGTATTACATACGCGAAATTGAATCACGCTCCAGGGGAAAAGAATTAAAAAGCATCACTTTTCGCCTGGCCGACGGCTATATGGACTTGCGTTACGCCTTTAAGTCCCTGCCGTTTGAACGCATCCGCCGCGTATCGGCTCAAACTACATATCATCCGGCACGATGCATCGGATGAACGCGCCCAGAAACACCCTCCCGCCTGCCGGCGCGGAGGGCGTTTCTTTTTTGATCATCGAAACTGCGCTACAATAAAAACCGCTGATAAATCAGCGGCTTTTATTGTAGCGACTTATAGCTCCTCTGTCTCCGGGGCCAAGACCGTTTCACGAGCCGTAAGCCTCCGGGTACAATTAACCGCCACTGACAGGGCTAAAAATAGCAGGGCCAGCGCCAGTAGTAATTGCAGCCCATCAATCATGAAGACAAAGCCGCCATTTACCAGTTTATTTACGCTACCAAGCAGCGACTGCCATAAGGCTGTCAATGTAACGGCAAACATTCCCAGCATCGGAACATAAAGCATCCAGCCCTTGCGCCCGGTTACCTTGAGAAATACGGTCATCGCGATTAAAACCAGCGCACAGAGCAACTGATTTGCCGCCCCAAATAATGGCCAGACATTCATATACCCGCCAAGACAAAGAACATAACC
>JBOFWE010000285.1:0-5243 GCA_051653465.1 Selenomonadaceae bacterium
GAGACGATCGCCATGTATGCCTCGGTAAAAAATATCATGGATAAGACGGATGCCGATTTGAGGGAATTGCGGGCACTGAAAATCAATGAGCTGAATATTGGTGTTGAATCCGGACTGGAGGAGGTTCTGCAGCATTTGAACAAGGGTGTTAGCTTAATGGAAACAAGGACGCAGCTCCTGCGGCTGAAACAGGCGGGAATTGATTTTAGTGTCAACATCATTTTGGGGGCAGCTGGAGCAGAAAAATCCTTAGAGAATGCAATTGCCAATAGTGCGCTTATCAATGCGACAGAACCCTACTTGATTTTTGTGGCAACGATGCATGTAGATCCAGGAAGTCCGCTGTTTGATGAAGTCGAGGCGGGCGAATTTGTTGAAAATACTTTGGGAGAGAATATCAGGGAGGAAATTGAGTTCCTGAGGCGGTTAAATTCCCAAGATAGCTACTTTTTTGGCATGCATACCTCTAATGTGATTCCCGTGCAGGGGTTTATTTCAGAGGAAAAGGAAGCGATGCTGACGGAACTGGCAGCAGGCATGAAGGCTATCGATGAAAATTATTTAAATTCCCGTCCTGAAAAAGGCTATGAGGGGCGGGCCATACTCAGACGGTGAAGGACAGGGCATCTTATCCGCCTTGCTGTATAAGAAATAATTAGAACTTATGAATAAGAAATTGATCCTATAGCCATTGCCAGGGCAATATCATACAAGAATTCTATTGTTATTTGTGGTACACTCAATAGCAAATAATCAAAAAAGGAGGATGAACCACATGAACTGTGAGATGAGAATCGTAAAATTCGATACTGAATTGAAAATAGAAGCGTATCATTTTCAGGGGATTATGCAGAAATTCCCCAATCATTTTCACGAATATTATGTGGTGGGTTTTATTGAAAAGGGACAGCGGTTTTTATCTTGCAACCATAAGGAATATAAGATAGAACCAGGTGATTTGTTGTTGTTTAATCCACGAGATAACCACACCTGCGAACAAATAGACGGTAATACCTTGGATTATCGCTGCATCAATATCCAACCGGAAATAATGCGCAAAGTGGTTTTTGAAATAACAGGAAAAGAATATTTGCCATATTTTACGGACCAGGTGGTCTTTCACAGTGAATTAGTCAATGCATTACGAGAGCTGCATCAAAAGATTATGGAGGAAGAACGGGATTTTAGGAAAGAAGAGATCTTCTTTTTCTTCTTGGAACAGTTGCTGGAGGAATATACGGAACCAACAACCCTGGATTGTAATAATGGGCAAAGTATGGAAGTAATAACCATTTGCAGCTTTTTAGAAAAGCACTATATGGAAAACATTACACTGGATGCTTTATGTAAGCTTACAGGGCTGAGTAAATATTATTTGCTTCGTTCTTTTACCAAGCAAAAGGGGATTTCACCTTACAGTTATTTGGAAACCATACGAATCGGCAAAGCAAAAAAAATGCTGGAACAAGGTGTCTTGCCAATCGAGGTGGCGACGCAAACCGGATTTTCGGATCAAAGCCATTTTTCTAATTTTTTTAAACGATTTATAGGCTTAACACCAAAACAGTATATGAATGTTTTTAAGGGGAATCATAATTAGGTTTGCAAGCAATGGTTTTTTAATAGGCAGCCTAAAATGAGGCGATACTGGATTACAATATGCAGTTTGAGAAGTGCAATCTCTGGCAGGCAAAAGGAGTGTGAATAATGAGCGATTCTAATATGAAATGTGTTATGGTTATAGATTATGAGTTACCAATGGGCATTGTGGCGAATACCTCTGCGATTTTAGGTACTACGTTGGGCAAGCATATACCCGCCCAAATCGGGGCGGATGTGATAGATGCCTCGGGGCAAGCTCATTTGGGGATTATTACAATTCCGGTTGCAATGCTTCGCGGCGATAAGGCGGGGATGAAGGACTTGCGGGAACGCTTGTACAGCCAGGAATTTAGTGACTTGGTAGTGGCTGATTTTTCTGATGTGGCGCAAAGCTGTAATATATATAGTGAATACACTGCAAAGGCGGCAATTACCAGGGAACAAGACCATAATTACTTTGGCATTGCTATTTATGGCAATAAGAAAAAAGTGAACAAGCTAACAGGTTTTATGCCCCTTTTAAGATAGCTTTGAATGGAAAGACCAGTTTTCTGTAAATCTCTTTCGGCAATAAATAATACTCGCAGGGCAGTCAAGAAATCTGCCGTTAATAGTAGCAGCCGTTGCTTTACATTCAGTTTTTGAATATAAGCAACGGCTGCTATTTTTAGCTGTACTGTTTTGTTGTGAATTTATCGGGGCCGAGGCAGAGCTTCACGTACTGGTTATTTCCCCGGCGGCTGAAAGGATGCTGCAATATGCTTGTTTGGTGCAATGGATTTTAAATAAAGTAAGGACCCGTGTACAGAATGTGCAGGGGTCCTTACTTTATTTTTAAAAATTTTTTGGCAAGATCGGTCGATTTATAAATAATACCTTAACGAACATAGACAAAATCTGCCTGCCTTGAATTTGCCTAATTAAATCTTACGGTGTTGTAAAATACAATAAAACGCAGCAGGTGTGTCAGATGGGTTATGGTAAGAGTGCGGGTAATTGGAATCAATCTGGAGGGAACTCCCGGTGGATAGAGCATATACTTCTCCTTGAATGCCCACTTGCAGTTCGCCGGAAATAGGGAGAATATATTCAAAAGAATCGATGCCGTGGGGATCCGATGCGTGGGAGCAATGGGGAGCCAATAATGCTGAGAATATTTCTAGAGAGTGATTGTCTTCGAAAGAGAATATAGGATAGAGGGTAAATCCTTCCGTATCATGGAGTGGCTGCTTCTCTTCGAACTGAACAAATTTAGCAGATTGTTTGTCCGTGGCAATAAGCGTCCCAAAGGGGACATGAAGCCCGGTAGCTATTTTCCATAAGGTATTGACTGTCGGGCTTGATTCGCCGCGTTCGATCTGGGCGATCATGGCCTTGCTGACCCCGGATAGCTTTGCCAGACCGTCAAGACTCAGGTTTTTTTGTTGGCGTAAACGAGCCAGATTATAGCTGATGATTGAATTTAAGTTGTGCACGATAAATCCCCCTAGGATATTTTTGTATAACATAGTGGAAAAAATAAAATATATTGTACAATTTTCTTGTTCTTTTGATATAGCTATGGTAAAATTTAACAAAGATTATAGGTTGAAAGTAGTGGATTTGTAGTCAAAATAAGATTAAATAGGAACATTGATTCATTATTGAAAGTACCCATTTATTTAGTAGAGTTAAAATAATAACTTCTTCGATTCTTAATGAAATCCTTCTGCAACTCAATTGAGGATATATTGTCGATCCGCTTTGACAGATGAAAGTTGTCTATTTGAGATAATAGAATTCAGCAATAAAATCTGTAGACTGTGCAAAGCCGCACCTACAAACAATGGTTTTAAGATCTCTTTGTGGGATAACGACTGCCAGGTTACGATTAATCCTGGTAGTTTTTTTATATATAAAAAGAAAAATAGAAGGAAGGTGGGAATTCCTCTGACGGGGATTTTATTAAAGCTTTAGAAGATTAAGAGCTGATAATGGAGAGGGGAAATTATCATGAAATGGTTTGATGACTTAAAAACAGCTTACAAACTGGGCGTTCTAATTACTATAGCTGTAATGGCATCGGCAACTGTTGCCTTTACGGGATATCATTATTTACTTAAAGCAAATACTGGAATGACAGAAATGTACAAAAATAAGTTGATTCCGGTGTCTTTGACAGGTCAGGAAATTGCAATCGCCCGAGCTGTAAAAATTGATATGTTGGAATTGATGCTTACGAATGATAATGGCCGTAAAAATGAACAAAAAAAAGATATAGAGGTTCAAGCAGAAAAATTCAACAAAAATTTAACTGAATATGAAAAAACAAAGCTAGATCCTTTTGAGGCTGAGGCCTTGCCGAAAATTAAGGAAGTCATGCAAAAATATCGGCAGGAGAGAGAGCTTTCGATAAATTTGGCGATGCAGAATAAAAATGCTGAAGCCTATGCTGTATATGAAGACCGTGTCAGACCATTGATGGATGAGTTTCAGCAAAATCTAATAGCATTATCTGAATATAACGTAAAAAGTGCCAATGCAATCAATGAACAAAATGAAATTGATATGGAGCACTCTAAAAACATTTTATTTGCAATTGTAGCCGGTGTCTTTCTCATATTAGTTTTAAGTGGGTTATATATTACTAAAATGATAACCAAACCGCTTAATATGATGGTAGTGCTTTGTAAAGAATTAGCAGCGGGTGATTTTCGTAAAAAAGATCGCCTTTTTGTCAGAAAAGATGAAATTGGTCAGTTGGCAGATGCCTTGGTTGATATGGGAAGCAGTCTTCGTGGATTGATGAAAAATGTCAATGAGTCGTCCGAGCAGTTGGCGGCTTCGTCAGAGGAACTTACTGCTAGTGCGGATCAGTCAGCGCAAGCCGCCAATCAAGTTGCAGGATCCATTACAGAAGTAGCAAAAGGTGCCGAGCGCCAATTAACTGTAGCTCATGATACATCTGCCGTAGTACAGCAGATGTCAGCGGGTATCGAACAAGTATCTGCTAATGCCAATGAAGTAGCTGGGCAATCGGCGCAGGCTGCTGATAAGGCTAAAGAGGGCAATAAATCGGTGGATAAGGCCGTTGTCCAGATGGCTCATATCGAGCAGACCGTTATTGCATCTGCCCAAGTAGTGGCCAAATTGGGAGACCGTTCCAAGGAAATCGGACAGATTGTCGATACGATATCCGGTATTGCGGGTCAGACAAATTTATTGGCTTTAAATGCTGCGATTGAAGCTGCTCGAGCTGGTGAACAAGGCCGTGGATTCGCTGTTGTAGCGGAAGAGGTTCGCAAGCTTGCAGAACAATCGCAAGAGGCTGCTAAACAAATTGCAACACTGATTGGTGAAATTCAGAGCGAAACTGATCAAGCGGTAGTAGCCATGAATAATGGAACTCGTGAAGTTAAGCTGGGAGCAGAAGTAGTCAATGCCTCTGGACAATCCTTTCAGGAAATTACAGGCCTGGTAATGCAAGTGTCTGGGCAAGTGAAAGAAATATCGGCTGCAATTGAGCAGATGGCTAGTGGCAGCCAACAAATTGTTGAATCGGTAAAACAGATCGATGAATTAAGCAAAACGGCATCAGGGGAAGCACAAACGGTGTCGGCAGCAACAGAAGAACAATCAGCATCGATGGAAGAAATAGCATC
>JBOFWE010000286.1:0-1468 GCA_051653465.1 Selenomonadaceae bacterium
CCGTCAGTACGTCATGAAACCGATTATATTGCAGCTCTTCTTCTTTACGTTTGCGTTCTTGTATTTCTTGCCGCAACTGTGCTTGCAACCGAATGTCTCGTCCTACAAAAATAAAACCAGCTGGTTCTCCCACCTGATCCGCCACAGTAGAAACACGAACCTCGATAGGCAGAGTCTCTCCTTGCTTGGTCTGCATCTGCAACTCCGCCACCTCTTCCAGCGCAACAACTAACTGACCTTCTTCACTTAGCAAGCCTGAAACGAACTGCGGCAATGCGCTATCAACAACCGCTTCCTCCATATACCCCGCAGCGGCTACAAAACCGGAATTCACCTGCAAAATTTTAAAGTTTAAATCGGTCACCGCAATAATGCCAGTAGAATGTTCTAAGAGCATGTCTGAACTAAGCAGCGCTGCCGCGTTGAACAGCTTATACCGATGATACGCATACCAAAAACCTAAAAAATAAAGAAATACAAAAAGATGCAGCGGATCCGCCCGGCCTTCTCCTTCAATAATAACTGGATAATAGGCTTCAAGGTAGTATGCGGTCCCTACTGCGCAAGCATTGATCAAAAAAGCCAAGGCTGCCTGAATCCGTTTTCGCTTAGCTTTGCTTTGCCACCCCCAGCGAGCCAGTATAAGCGATACCAGCAAGCCGTAGAAAACATAGAATAGATTGAATGCTAAATAGAATGCATCCACTTCCGAACGTCCGACCCCGACACCCAGAAAAAAAACTTCCCACCCGATTAATACGGCCGCAGGCAAATACAGCAAGGAAACTTTCCATTTTTTATTAACAACCGCTTCGTTTTCTGTCAGAAGCAAATTAATATGAAGAAATACCGCCACAAACGGAATCCAGCCAAATGCCGAAATCTTATCCGCCAACCAATAGCTTTCTATATCCTGCATTTGATATATGTACAGCAACCCGCCTGACCATAATGTGATGCTTTGAAACAAAATGAAAAACAAGCGATTGATAGGCTGAGTCCGTTCCATATTATATACATGCCAGCCAGTAAATCCGCTTAAAACAATGGCAATGAACGACATAATTGATAGTAAATCAAAAATATCCACGTGTTCCTCCTTCTCAAGATTCTTTTTTTGCAACAGCTTACAAAAAAAAGTGCCGGGCTCCATGCCGGCACAACATACGATCTCAAACTTGAGTCGGCAACTTGGCGACCATAAACAAGTGTCATTGTCCTTAGGCCCATAGCTTTGCGTCCCTATTTTTCAACAGGTTTGCCCATATTCAGTTGACTAAGATAGTTTTATGTCCAGATTACTATAATGAGCTTATCTTTTTGTACTTTACAAGATTTTCCTACTATTTTCCATATGACTTTCATCCTGTTTTTGTTTATTATATATATTTTATGGCAAGATTCTTTCTATTTGCCACGAATAAGGTCCTAGGCTTCAAGATGTTTTTATGTTAAAAGCATTTTTCCA
>JBOFWE010000287.1:0-1795 GCA_051653465.1 Selenomonadaceae bacterium
TTTACTTTGTTGTCTGCCGGCCGGCACCGGGACCGTCGTTGGCAACAGCGACGCTGGCTTCGGCAAAAGTCTTCATGTCATTGAGCATGTGCAATGAGGCATCGATGAGCTTCATGCCAAGCGCGGCGACGCAGCCGCCACCGGTTGTCATGCCCAGATTCAGGGCATTCGGCTGGGTATGCAAAATGTAAGGGGCAGCTTCCGGGGACAGTTCCACGGCATAGCTGGCGGCAAATTCGGTCGAAGCGGCATCGAGGACGACGAGCAGATGATGCTGCGGCGCGGCTGTCATGAAGCCGACGAGAACGGCAATTTCGGACAGCTCGCGGCTTGCCGGCTGCTGCAAAAATTCACTGGCGCTATAGCAGCGCTGCTGTTCTTTTGTATAAAGCAGCTGGCGCTGGCGAGCTGCCTTGGTGCCGCAAATATCGGCGGGGCAGATTTCACTCGTACCGATCCCGACAATCACGCTGCCATTTTTGGCTGCTTCAGCGGCGAGGGCTTCCCCGAAGCAAAAGGCCGCATGAAGGTCCGGGAACAGGGGCTGCGGAACAATCCGGGCCTTGGCACCGGCATGCTCGGCAAAGGCCGCGGTCAGCTTTTGCTGGCTGGAGCTCAGCCCTTCGTCATAACACAGGCACAGAAGTTCCTTTTGCAGCTGCTGCGGCTGTTTACAGCCTGTGATACCGGCAAGCTTTACGGCGATCTTCTCGAGCCGGCCGAGGCTGTAAATTGGCTTGCAGAGATTATCAATCCGCAGCTGGCAGGCCTCCATAGCCTCCTGGTCGAGCGGTGGAACTGGAGCCGGGCGGACAGCCGGCACTGTTTGTACGTCGGCTGATATTTCGAGGCGGGAAAGGGCGGGGATCGCATCAATTGTCAGGCAGTCATAGGCTCTGACCGCGGCATCAAGAAGATTGATGACAATAGAGGAACCGGTAGCTTCCCCCAGACGAAAGCGCATATCCATATAAGGCTGGATGTCGAGCTTTGCCAAGATGGCTTTGTGGGCCGGTTCGGCAGCAAGATGCGAGCCCATCAGATAGCTGCGGACCGTCGGACAGAGCGCATGGGCAATCAGGGCCGCGGCTCCGGTATTAAAGCCGTCGAGAACGACGAAAGCCCGGTTGGCGGCAGCGCCGAGAATCATCCCGGTAATGCAGCCGAGTTCAAAGCCTCCGACCTTTTGCAGCACATCCAGCCCGTCGCTTGGATCGGGCTGATTTACGGTAAGTGCCTGGCGGACGACATCGATTTTTAGCTTAAGCCGCTCATCGGAAATATTTGTGCCGCGCCCGGTTGCGGCTTCGGGGGTGAGATCGCAAAGACAGGCTACGATGGAGGCACTTGCTGTCGTGTTGGCGATGCCCATTTCACCAGGGAGAAAACAGCGATAGCCCTTGGCGATATACTCTTCCACCAGTTCGATACCGGTATGCAGCGACTGCAGCGCCTCTTGCCTGGTCATGGCCGGGCCCTGGGCACAGTTCTTTGTTCCCAAGGCGACTTTGCGGTCGAGCAGGCCCGGGATATCGCCGGTTGGCGCACCGATGCCCATATCGACGACAATCATGTGCGAGGCAGAGAAGTTTGCCATGGCATTGGCAGTTGCTCCTTTTGATTCGAGATAATTTCTCGTCATATGCACCGTCGTCTCGGGCGGATAGGCACTGACCTTCATCGCGGCCACGCCATGGTCGCCGCAGGCGATGACCGTGCATTTTTTCGGCAGGCTGGGGGAATGCTCACTGGTTATGCCGGCATAGGTCAGCAAAATATCCTTCAGGCAGCCAAG
>JBOFWE010000288.1:0-1238 GCA_051653465.1 Selenomonadaceae bacterium
ATGCTGGCGGTTACCCGAAGTTCATCAACATTTTCGCGGCCACTCTCAATCGCCCGCAACACTGCAGCGGCCAGTTTCCCCGGATCCTCGCCGTCACTGACCCAAAAACAAAATTCATCGCCGCCGAGCCTCGCAATCAGAGAATTCTCAGGCTGCTCTCGCCGCAGTACATCCGCGACATAACGGATAAAATAATCCCCCCGGCTATGCCCCAAAGAATCGTTGATCAGTTTCAAATTGTCCATATCCAGTAAAAACAGATGCCCATAGCGGGCAAAATCTTTATCGCCCAGATTGTTTTGCAGCTGCTGATAAAACCAGAGCCGATTCGGCAACTTTGTCAGCGGATCTATATAGGCCAGCTGATACATTTCCTCGCGGTCCTGAAGCCTGGCAATGGCCACGGCCGCTATATTAGCATACTGGCGCAAAATCACATCGCGTTTGGCATCAACCCGGTCCAGCAGATCCTCCCAACCCGCCGACAGGGCCCCAACAACCTGCCCATTTACCTGCAGCGGCAGGGCAATATAGCTGGCATCTTTCGTTCCATGAAGCGACGACAATGCATTGCGATATTTTTCATAGTGGGGGACGAATACGATTTCATTGCGTCGCAGGACTTCACCGATCAGCCCTTCTTCCAGCTTAAAAGAATCCCCTGGTTTTAGCGGGGACTGCCCCGAGACCTGCTGTACCACCCAGTAGTCTCCCTCAATGGTAGCTATTATGCTATAGGTACAGCCAATAATTCGGTCAACATCTTTGGTTATTGCCGCAAATAGCTTTTCCATTGAATCTGCTTCTGTGATCAGATGGCTGGTGGCCTCTTGCAAGGACTGCACCTGCTCAATTGACTCCCGGCTCTGCCGGTTAATCTCCACAAATGATGCCTGCAAATTTTTCACCATGTCATTGAAGCAGCGGGCCAGTTCATCGAGCTCATCATAGCCCGGTTTTGCGACAGAAACCGTCAGATCACCGCTGCCCACCCGTTTCACCTGGTCGACGAGAATTTCCAAAGGTTCACTGATCCGGCGAAAAGCCGGAAAAGACAGCAAGGTTATTGCCAACAGGAGAACAAGCACCGCCATCATAAAACCGTTGCGGAATTTCTCGAGTGGTGCATATACTATATTTTCAGGAATTGCCAGGGCCAGCGTTGCCTGCAGTGCCGGAACCCGCTTAAAAAAGACGATTTTGCTTGTTTCCCCGTACATATAGCGCGCGATCCCCTG
>JBOFWE010000289.1:0-18229 GCA_051653465.1 Selenomonadaceae bacterium
CCACAATCCGTAATCTGATTTTGTAGAAATTCTTGGGACTGATAGATATTCGCATCTACCTTCCCATCTGCCAACATTGAATTTGGCTCCATATAATCATGGCAGACAACGATTTCAACCTGGATGCCATTTTTTTCTGCTTCCTGCTTTGCGACCTGCAGAATCTGCTGTTGCCCCCCTGGAAGTACCGCGATTCGCAGCGGAATAGCTGCCTCGCGCCCATAGCCAATGAAAAACAACAGGCCCACGCCCAGCAGCACAGCTGCCAGCCAAAATCGCTTTCCTCTATTCAGACGCTCCACCCCGCAAATCCAAATACATTGTTTTCAGCTATGTTTTGAATGTTATCATAGTAGACATAGCCTGTCAATATGTTTTTCCTCCTCATTCTCCCAAAGTTATGATTCACGGATTTTGTATACTAATATAAGACAATAATCCAGTCCATTCAGACAAATCCACCGTAGTTGCCTGTGGCCCAAAAACAAAAAACATCAATGTTTTTATTATAGCATTATTTTCCCTAAAAGACTGCGCCTGCGAAGAGAAAAAAGCCCGGCCGCTAAAGAAATTCACCTAAAAACTTGCTTTTATTTATAATAAACCTTACAATTTATTATAGGCTTTTATAAATTACGAATTAAGGGTGAGTTAAATGGGAATTTTATCAAGATTTTTGCCAAAGAAAAAACCAGTAGAAATAAAAAATACTGTTCCGAAAGAAAAAGATCATATTCGCAAGACCTTTGCCGTATACTGCCAGAGTCATCACAAACCGACCGGTGGCAAAACCCTCTGTCCAAAATGCACAGCATTACTGGCAACCGTAATGCTGAAGATCAATCGCTGTCCGTACGGAATCACGAAGCTGATTTGCGAACGCTGTGAGATCCCTTGCTTCGGCAAGAAGCAGACAGAGGAATTTCGTGAAATCATGAGCAGCTCCCAGCGGCGGATGTTTTTCAAGCATCCGATCATGACCGTAAAGCACAAAATCCAAAGCCTGGGCGTTGATTATGCCAAACACGAAGTGGAAAAGCGCCAAAAAGCCAAAGACAAGGCTAACGAAAAAGATAGCAAATAAATCACAAGCCTCGTACAATCGATTTTCTGTACGGGGCTTTGCTGTTTGTCAGGAGGAATCTTATATTGCAACGCCTATTTAAAAACATCTCCCCGCCACTTATGGCAAACCTGCTGATCATCTTTACGATGATTGCCTGGGGGACTTCCTTTATCAGCACCAAAATTGCCATTGCTGAAATTCCGCCGTTTACCCTGGCGCTGCTTCGTCTCTCCCTGACTTCAGCCATTCTCTGGCCGATTTTTCGGCATCTGGAGCCGGCTACACGACTCGATTCCGCGGGCAGACGAAGGTTTGCGATCACCGGTTTTCTCGGCATAACCCTTTATTTTTGTTTGGAAAATATGGGATTGCGCTTCACAACAGCATCCAATGCGTCGCTGATTACCTCATTTGCCCCGCTGCTCTCCATAGCCCTCAGCGTGATGTTTTTCCGGGCCCGACTCAGTCTGGTCGAAATTCTCGGCGTTCTGCTTGGCATCACTGGCTCTTATCTGACAATTACCGCCAATGGAAATCTCGATTTTTCCTCTAAAAATTTTGTCGGCAACTTGTTCGTGATTGGAGCTATGTTTTCCTGGACACTTTATACGATTTTCAGTCAAAAGCAACAGGCAAAAAATTCCGATTTGGCAATTGTCACCTATCAGACGATCTTTGGTACATTGCTCCTTATCCCCTTTGCTTTGACAGAATTTCGTGAGTGGCAGCTTTTTTCCCTGCAGGCCTTCGGACAGATTCTCTATCTGGCCGCAATCTGTTCCGCCGCCTGCTATTTTTTCTACATTTACGCCCTCAAAATTCTCGATATTGCCCTGACAACACTTTATCTCAATCTCGTACCAGTTACCGGCGTTATAACCGGCTTTCTGGTCCTCGGCGAAACAATATATCCCAGTCAAATTGTGGGCGGCTTGCTGATCATAAGTGCTATACTAACCGCCAATAGCAGCAAGCTCATTGATTATTTTTCCCAAAAGAAGCACAAAAAAACGGTATAAATTCATCACATGATTAGGAGTGTTTTTATGAAAGCAGTTATTTTCGATATGGATGGGGTAATTATTGACAGTGAACCGATGCATACCAAGGTTGTCCTGGACGTATTATCCTCCTATCAGGTCCATTTGACCCCCGCTGATCTAGACCGCTTTGCTGGCATGACCATGCACAGCGTAAATTCAGCCTTGAAAACAGACTATGATATTCAAGCTCCACTCGAGGAAATCATTGCCTGCGAAATCAAAGGGATGATCCGGCATACCTTGGAAGATCCGCAACAACCCATTGACGGTATTCGTGAAATATTGACTTACCTGGAAAAAAACCGTATTCCTGCCGCTGTAGCCTCCTCTTCACCGCGCGAACTTGTTCAAGCCGTAGTCAGCCGGCTTGAACTTGATGACTACTTCCAGTTTCTGCTCAGCGGGGAAAATGTAACGCAGAGCAAACCGCATCCGGAAATCTACCTACAGGCCGCAGCCCGTCTCAATATAGCTCCTGCCGACTGTCTGGTCATCGAAGATTCAAAGAATGGTACCATTGCCGCCAAGGAAGCGGGTATGACCTGCATTGGCTTTCAAAATCTAAACAGCGGTCTCCAGGATCTGAGCCGGGCCGATATCATTGTTGATACCCTGACAGCTATCGATCTGAGCCAATTTTAACGTAGGTAATAACTATGCATAAGGAGTTTTTTTATGAACAATCGTACCAAAGGCCTGTGCCTGGCAGCGATCGGAGCTCTGCTCTGGGGTGCTTCCGGGGTTGCTGCCCAGTACCTGTTTCATCAGAAAGGCTTTTCCCCTGAATTTCTCGTCGTCATCCGGCTGCTGACTTCCGGCTGCCTGCTGCTGGGTATTGACGGGCTGCTAAACTTTGGTGATATCTTTACCATCTGGCACAGCAGTTATGACCGGTTGCAGTTGCTGCTGTTTGGCATTATTGGCATGCTCAGTGTCCAGTACACGTATTTTGCTGCAATCAGCTGCAGCAATGCGGCGACTGCGACCGTGCTCCAGTATCTGATGCCCGTGATCGTTGTCTTTTGGGTCTCCTTGCGGGACCGCCGTCTGCCGCATATCTATGAAGTCGTGGCCATAGCACTGGCAATGCTCGGTACTTTACTACTTGTGACAAAGGGGGACTTCACCTCACTGGCGATCTCCAAAGCCGCACTCTTTTGGGGTATCCTCTCCGCCCTGAGCGCTGCTTTTTATACCCTGCAACCAAAATATTTGCTACAGCACTGGCGCTCGCCGCTGGTCATCGGCTGGGGCATGCTGCTCGGTGGAATCGTTATGCTGGCGCTGAGCGGGTTTGATCGTGGATCCGCCATCTTCGACCTTGAAGCCGCTGGCGCACTTGCCTTTGTAGTCTGCTTCGGCACCGTTCTCGCTTTTTGGTCTTATCTTGAAAGCATCAAATACATCCGCCCCACAGAAACAAGCACCCTCGGTTCCCTTGAACCGCTTGCTGCGGTGCTCTTGTCCGTCCTGTTACTCGGTATCCCGTTCGGACCGTTTGATATCGGGGGGTCTCTGCTGATGATGCTTGCCGTAGGTATGCTCTCACGCTTAAAAAGATAAATCTTGTATTGATAAAATTCCCATAGAAAAAGGCCCGGCTGAAAACAGCCAGGCCTTTTTTTATTTTTGCTTATGCTTGTATTTAAACCCAAACCAAAGCAGGAGCAGCCAGATTGGCAAAAGCCCCACTGCCAGCTGCATATCTGGTATCTGCGTCATCATAATGACAATCAGAGCTAAAAAGAGCAGACAGATATAGTTGGTCAATGGATAAAACAAGGACTTGAAATGCAGTTTATCCAGATCGCCCTGCTGCTGATGATAGCGCCGAAATTTCATATGCGTGACAATGATAACAAACCAGCTGACAACAACCGCTGCCACGGCAATGGAAATCAAATACATAAAGGCCTTCCCCGGAAAAAAGTAATTGAGCGCCACTACGACAAGCGTCATCCCTGAAGAAACAAAAATACCGACATACGGCACCCCATGCCGGGATAAAGTTTTTAATACAGACGGAGCATTGCCAGACGATGCCAGCCCGAATAGCATCCGGGAATTACTGTAAATTGCACTGTTATATACGGAAACAGCGGCCGTCAAAACGACAAGATTGAGCAGATGCGCTGCCGCCGGAATCCCTATATTCGAAAAAATCTGGACAAACGGACTAGCTTCCATACCAACCTTATTCCACGGATAGAGCGTCATGAGCACCAGCAGTGTCCCAATATAAAAAATCAAAATCCGCCAGATAACCTGATTGATGGCCTTGGGGATTGTCTTCGTCGGATTATCGGCTTCCCCGGCAGTAATGCCAATCAGCTCAATGCCGCCAAAGGAAAACATGACAATGACCAGTGACAGTAAGAGTCCCCAGATACCATGCGGCAAAAAGCCGTCGTGTTGCCAGAGATTGCTGAAATTCGCCGGAAAGGATCCCATCTGCGTACAGATAATATAAAGGCCAAAGACAATCATGCCAATGATCGCCGCCACCTTGATAATGGCCGTCCAAAACTCAAATTCACCGTAGAGTCGCACATTGATCAGATTGACCAATGTTATGATGATCAGACAGGTTAGGGCCGAAATCCACTGTGGCAGATCAAGCAGCCAATAGTTCATATAGATTCCTACCGCTGTCAGTTCAGCCATACTGACGATAACATAATTAAACCAATAATTCCAGCCGGATAAAAATCCCGGAAAAGCCCCCCAGTATTTGGATGCGTAGAAGCTGAACGATCCCGAAACAGGCTCTTCCACCGCCATTTCTCCCAGCATACGCATAATGAAAAAAATGATAATCCCGCCGATTAAATAGGACAAGGCAATTGCCGGCCCTGCCAGAGCAATTGTCGGTGCCGAACCATAAAACAGCCCGGTGCCAATAGCGCCACCTAAGGCAATCATCTGTAAATGACGATTTTTTAGGCCACGCTCCATTTTTCTATTTTCGTTTTTCGTAAAAATACCTCCCCTGACAAACAAATTTGACACATATCCTTATACTACCACAAATTTACCTGGATTTGTATAACTCCCGGAAATAACAGTAGAGCCGCAGCGGACTAAAATCAGCACACTGCGGCTCCATTTCACAAACCTCTATATTTTGAACTGATTAATGATATTTTGCATATCCATCGCCATTTTGGCCAAAGAATGCGCGGCGGAAGCAATCTCTTCGGTTGAAGCTGTCTGCTCCTGGGTTGCCGCCGAAATCGTCTGTGTGCGGTCAGACGTTTGCCGGGCGATTTCATCCACCCCGCCTACCGCTTTTACAATTCTGCCGCTACCGGTCGAAACCCCTTGTACAGCCTCGGATACTTCCTTGATGCCTGTATTTATATCGGTTACCATCGCCAAAATCGCTTGGAACTGTCCGCCAACATCACGGATCGCTTTTGTCCCCTGCTTGACTTCATCAGTGCCGCTCTGCATAGACAGCACCGCCTGCTCCGTATCCTTTTGAATTGTGCCGATCAGCTTGCGAATCTGCTCGGTGGCAGCTCCAGACTGTTCGGCCAGCTTTCTCACTTCTTCCGCTACTACAGCAAAGCCGCGGCCCTGTTCACCGGCCCGGGCAGCTTCAATCGCGGCATTGAGTGCCAATAGATTCGTCTGGGCCGCAATCCCGGCAATTGTATCAACAATTTGTCCGATCTGCTGTGAATTTTCGCCTAAGGCCGTCACCACTTCCGCTGATTTTGCCACGGCGCCTTCGATGTTCTCCATTTTTCCGACCGCACCATTCATCAGCGTTTGTCCAGCCTGGGCTGAATCCGAAGCCTTGGCAGAGCGCTGGCTTATCTCCGCAGATTTATCCGCGACTTTCTCAATGTCCCCCGCTACCTGACGGACATTTCCGGTGGCAGCATCAATATTCTTCAGCTGCACTTCCATTCCGCTCGCAACCTGCCCTACAGTCTCAGCTACATGGGCGGAGGCTTCCGCTGACTGCTGGGCACTTGCCGTGAGCTCTTCAGAAGCTGCGGCAACCTGCTCAGATACCGCCGACATCTTGGCAATCAGATCCCGCAGATTCGTACTCATGGTATTAAATGCCTGGGTCAACGAGCCAATTTCATCTTTTGATTCCACAGCCAGTTCTCCGACCTGCAGATTGCCGGCAGCCAGTTGATCGGCATGCCCTTTAAGGCTGATGATCGGGCGCGTAATGCTTCCGGCGAAACGGATACAGCCCCAAACCATCAGAATAATGCTGATCAGCGTCAGGAGGCCATATGTCATTTTCATCGCCTGCAACTCAGCATACACAACACTTTCCGGGACGGCCATCCCGATAATCCAGCCCGTACTGTTTACCGTTGTATAGACAAACATTTCTGGCATTCCATTTTTTTCAATTGTAAACCGGCCCTGCCCGCTGGCAGCCATTTCAGCAAAATGGTCCTTCAAAACTGCATTGCTGCTGATGTCGGTGAAGGTTTCCTTGGCATCACTGGCGGCCAATACCTTCCCCGTAGCCTTTTCAATAATCAGAGCCTCACCGGCACCACGATATTTGACCTGTGCTACCCTGTCCTTGAGCGTACCGAGTAAAATATCCTCACAGATTGCTCCGCGGAATTTCCCCTGGCTGTCATAATAAGGCACTGCCGCTGAAACAACAATCTGTTTATCCCCGGTTGCACTCTGGTAGGCATTCGTAAAAATTAATTTTCCAGCTGCTTTGGCATCTTTGTACCAAGGACGCACCCTGGGATCGATCTGTCCGGTGATTTCTCCGGCCTTCCAGCCCATAAAAACCCCATTTTCATTGCCATTGACAAGATCGTCAATTTCCTTATCCGTTCCCATTAAGCTCATCATCTCACGGCGGACACCTGTTGTGTCATCAACCGTCTGTAAAAGATTTGCCGCAGCTACTGCCGTTCGCCCCTTAACCTGAAGCCAGCCATCAATAAGATCACTTTGCTGCGCCACTTCCCCTTTCATCGCATCCTCAATGCTATTGTTCAAATGGGTATATGCCGTATAGTACCCGATCGATGATATGATGATCACCATTGCGCCGATAATTCCGGCAAGAGCAAAAAACTTCTGTCTAATTCCCATTTGATGCACCTCCTTTGTAAATACACTCTTTTTACAAGGGACTTTCGTCCTCTCTTATTTAAATTATATCGCATACACCTTTTCTTTTAAAGAGCACATTTGCCTATTTTTTACTATTATATTGTATACATAGATAACTACGCCATTATCTGCTGCCTAAAAATAACAGCGGACTGGGCATTTTCTTCTGCCCAGTCCGCTGTTTACATCCTAATTAATATAGAATCCTTTTACACGGCAAAAAAATTCACCAGTTTTGCTCCGAATATCCCATCGATTTTTGTGACCTCGGCCAAAACCTCAGCCGGAATTTCATTGTCAATGGAAAGCACCATAATATTGGTCCCAGAAACATCTGTTTTCCCTACCTGCATGCCGGAAATATTGATGCCGGCAGTCCCCATCAGCGAGCCAACCTTACCGATAATCCCCGGACGGTTGATGTGCGGGCAGATCAAAATTCGTGCATGGGGATCAACGTCAACGCGATAATCATTGATCATCACAATGCGTCCTTCCTCCCCAAACAGCGTTCCCTGAACACTGACTTCCTTATCTTCTGTCGCCACACGGACAGTAATCAGATTTGCAAAATTTTTCGCTTCCTTGTTCTTTACTTCTTTGACTTTGATATTGCGTTGTTTTGCCATGCCCGGTGCATTGACATAATTGACTTCAAACTCAAGAATCGGATTCAGAATCCCCTTAAGGACTGCCGTTGTCACCATTTTCGTATCGACTTCTGTAATTTCGCCATCATAATCAACTTCAATGCTCTTAATCGGCGCATCTGCCAAGGAACGTGCCGTACAGCCAAGACGCTCTGCCAAATCAAAGTAAGGACGGATCACCTTCATGACCTGGGCCGATACCGGGGCCATATTTACCGCTGTTGAAACCGGCTCACCACGCAGAGCCGCTGCCACGCCATGGGCAACATCCACGGAAACACCAATCTGCGCCTCTACCGTCGAAGCTCCCAAATGCGGTGTCAATACCACTCCCGGCAAGCCGAGCAACGGATAATCGGCCGGAACCGGTTCGCTTTCAAAAACATCAATTGCCGCTCCGGCTACTTGTCCGGCTTTAATAGCTTCTGCCAGATCCGCCTCATTGATAATGCCGCCGCGCGCACAGTTGATCAACCGCACCCCTTTTTTCATCTGTTTCATATTATCCTTATTCAGCATGCTTCTCGTATCCGGGGTAAGCGGCATATGGACCGTGATAAAATCCGCCTTGGTGACAATATCCTGCAAGGTGCCAATTTCAATGCCAAGTGCCTGGGCCCGTTCCTCATTGATGTATGGATCATACCCGATAACGTCCATATCAAAAGCCAATGCCCGTTTGGCAACCCCGCTGCCGATACGGCCCATGCCGATAACCCCAAGTGTCTTGCCGCGAAGTTCCACGCCGACATACTTTTTACGGTTCCATTCGCCCTGCTGCATCGTTTCATTGGCAATCGGAATATTACGGGCCATCGAGAGCATCATCGCCATTGTATGTTCCGTCGCCGCAATGGTATTGCCCTCCGGAGCGTTGAGAACAATAATCCCCCGGGCTGTCGCTGCTGCCAGATCGATGTTATCAACCCCCACGCCGGCGCGCCCAATCACCTTAAGATTTGTTGCCGCCTCAATAACCTCTTTCGTTACCTTTGAAGCACTGCGCACAATCAAACCATCAAATTCCGGGATAATCGCCAGCAATTCGTCTGCCGGCAATTTATCCTTGATTACAATCTCAAAATCCTTCGCTAAAATTTCAATTCCCTGCGCTGAAACGCCGTCTGCTATTAATACCTTCATGAAAATCTCTCCTTCATTTTGCATTCAAGTTAAAATCATAGGTTCACAAACAAATAAAAAAAGCCCCGCCCCAAATTGGGGCGAAGCTTATATCTCCGCGGTACCACCCAAGTTCAAGCACATCGTGCCGACTTTGCTGCGCTGTATCGGGCGCTCCCGTCATGATTCCTCATCAGCCGCTTCAAGGCGGAACAAACGGCTACTTTTGTCGGCTTCCACCAGCCGCCGACTCTCTGAAAAAAGTACTGCCTCTGCTTCCTCTGCATCGCGTTCTCTGTTTGTGCTTATATGCAATTATATTTTATCCCTTCTAAAACGTCAAGTGTATTTTGACAAAAAACATTTTATTTTTTTCTCTTGACGTTTAGTGATTTTTGGCGTTAGAATATAACACAATCACAAAATCAGTCTGAAAAACACCTGCTGCCAACCGATGGCAGCAAACTTTAGGAGGTCATTCTTTTGGAAAATAACCGCGTATATAATTTTAATCCTGGTCCGGCGATGCTTCCCCTCGATGTACTCAAAGAGGCTCAAAGTGAAATGCTCAACTTCAAAAACAGTGGCATGTCAATTCTTGAAATCAGCCATCGAGCCAAGGAATACGATGAAGTTCATAACCAGGCCAAAGCTGACATCAAAGAATTGATGGGGCTTGGCGATGACTACGAAGTCCTGTTCATTCAGGGGGGCGCCAGCATGCAGTTTAACATGGTCCCACAAAATTTTGCCATTGATGGAAAAATAGGCAACTATATTTTGTCGGGAAGTTTCGCCTCGAAAGCCTACAAGGAAGCCTGTATTTTAGGTGAGGCCCATGTCGCAGCCTCCAGCAAAGAAATTCAGTTTAAACATATTCCTACACAGGAAGAAATTAACCTCAGCGACAATGCCGCCTATTTGCACGTCTGCTATAACAATACAATCTATGGCACAGAATACCACTATATTCCGGAAACAAACGGAATTCCTCTGATTGCTGATATGTCCTCGGACATGCTCTCGCGACCACTTGATTTTTCGAAATTCAGCTTGATTTATGCCGGCGTCCAGAAAAATCTTGGCCCGGCCGGCGTCTGCCTTGTTGTCGCCAGAAAATCATTTATCGAAAACAGCCCTCAAGTTTTGCCAACCATGCTGCGCTATGATACGTACGGCAAAAACAATTCCTTGTACAACACACCGCCGGCATTTGGCATTTACATGGTCGGCAAAGTTGCCGCCTGGATCAAAAAACAGGGCGGTCTTGAAGCTATGGGCAAGCTCAATGCAGCAAAAGCCAAAGTTGTCTATGATGCAATCGACAACAGCAATGGCTTCTATCGCGGCCATGCCGACAAGGACAGCCGTTCACTTATGAACATCACCTTCCGCCTGCCCAGCGAAGAACTTGAAGCAAAATTCGCGGCCGAGGCCCGGCAGCATGAGCTTTGCGGCGTAAAAGGGCATCGTTCCGTCGGCGGCATGCGCACTTCCATCTATAATGCGATGCCAATGGAAGGCTGTCAGGCCTTGGCCGCATTTATGGAAAAATTCAAAAACGAAAACGTCTAACTTGCTCTCCCGCTTGAAAGGTTATAAAATAAAGGTGCCATCTATGGTGCCTTTATTTTATTTTCATATACAGGAGGAGAGGCGTTTATGAAGGAAATTCAAGTATTTGATTATGCTGATAAAATCGTCAAGATTCTCAGCAACGGGGCTTTTCTCAATACATGTGCCGAGGGAAAAAGCAACTCCATGACAATCGCCTGGGGATCGCTAGGCTTTATGTGGGGTAAACCAGTATTTACTGTTATGGTCCGCCAGTCACGTCATACGTATCAACTTCTAGAAAAAAATCCGGAATTTACTGTAACGATTCCACTCAAGGATATGAAGCACGCCCTTGGAATTTGCGGATCAACCTCAGGTGGCAATACCGATAAATTTCAGGCTGCCGGCCTAATAGCACACCCCGGGCAAAAGGTCTCCACCCCGGCCATCGCCAACGCCGGTATCAACATCGAATGCAAGGTTATCTGCCGGCAGGAAATGTCTCGCCAGGGGTTTGACCCGACAACAGCCGACAAATGGTATGAGTCCGAAGACTGGCACGTTATGTATTATGGTGAAATCCTCACCGCCTATAAAGACTAAACATAAAAACCATCATGGCGTATAACTGCCATGATGGTTTTCTATTTTCAGCTTGCACGGGCACCGACGATTTACAATATTTTCTCCAGCGCAAGGGCCCCGACCGGGCAGATAACCAGACAACTACCACAAGCGATACAGTCATCCCGCCTATATACCAGCACTTGCCCTTCCAGCTTTATCGCTCCGGTCGGACAGTCGCCCACACAAGCCAGGCAACGCACACAAACCTGCTGATCAATATGAATACAAAACCCATCGGCTGCACTCTTTCCCTGTCCTAAATCCGCCATCCACCGTCTGCCTCCTTTGCCTCTATTGCATTCTTTTATCATCATATCATCCTAAACGTTTCTTTGCATTTCATATGAAACCATCATTCTTTCATTCGGTAATAAAATATGCTATACTTGTTTTAATTACTAGAGCAGGAGGAATCTGTATGCAGCTACGCCATCAACAACTACTTGATTTGGTCAACAACAATAAAAGAATTCCCGTTGCCGAGCTCTCCCAAAAACTCAGCGTTTCAGAGGTTACCACTCGCAAAGACCTCAGCCTGCTTGAAAAAGCTGGACTGCTGCGCCGCGAACACGGTTTTGCGGTCATGATCAGCAGTGATGATATTACGCACCATCTATCCTTTAACTATGAAACAAAACATGCCATTGCCAAGCAAGCAGCACAAACTATTCTCAATGGTGAAACTGTAATGATTGAATCTGGCGCCTGCTGCGCTTTGCTGGCCCGCGAACTCGCTGCCACTCGCCGCGATATCACAATTGTCACCAATTCGGCCTTCATTGCTGGCTTTATCCGCAAAGCCCCCTTTGCCAGGGTTTTACTGCTTGGCGGGGATTTTCAAAACGAATCCCAGGTTATGGTGGGGCCTCTGCTGAAAAAATATCTGGCTGATTTTTCAATTGATAAATTTTTCATTGGAACCGATGGGTTTAGCCTCAACTGTGGTTTTATGGGAAATAATCTGCTGCGGGCAGAAGCGATCCGCACAATGGGCGAACGAGCCAACAAGATTATGATATTAACAGAATCAACAAAGTTCACTGTCCAAGGCGTTATCCCCCAGTTCAAAACCGCCGAAATTCATTCTGTATTCACGGACACGGCCATTCCAGAAGCTATTAAAGAACATCTGGAAAATCAACACTGCCTTGTCCATCTCGCCACAAACACCCCGGGTTAAAAGTCTCAAAGCAAATAGTCTTTTAGTCCTAGTTATTTTTATTTTTGCAAAGAAAATTTTTTTTGTTATATTTTTTAAAAAAAGCTTGAAAACACAATAGCTTGTATGGTAGTATGATAATTAGCTGGAATCATCAAATGATTTCAGGCTAAACCATTGATCTTCCGAGGCAGGAGGGCATATACCTGTCTCAAAACTAAACCAACATGCTCCCCCTGAGCATGAAAAAAAGAGGCTCCCGCCAACCGGAGCCTCTTTTTTTTGCTTATTTTATATCAATATCGGCCTCAAACATCCGATTCCAAGGAAAGTCTACCTGCAATAATTTAAATTTAAAATCAGGGATATTTTTCTTTATAAAGGCATCCATTTCAATTGTTGTTCGGCGAACCGCCACGGATTTTTTCCCATCAAGCTGCGCATAACTGCCAGTTCCACGCATGCTGTCGAGCTGCCCGGCAACCGACTGCCGGACGTTGGCCTGATAGACCCAGTCATCAAGATACCGCGTTGCCAGCAGATATTGCCGATTTTCCGGTTTCATCTGCGCATTTAATATCCCCTGAGCAACCGCAAAGCCCGTGCTGTTCGTGGCCGTATTCCACCCGGCATAAGCCGTAAGCTTCGGCAGCAGCCCCCGGCGAGCCAGCTCTGCCATTAAAGCATTATCAGCGCCATTGGCATATGAAATATCCGCCACGCTGACATTGAATTTTTTACCGGCAAAAACATCCACCATATCAGCAAACGACTTCGTATTTTCGCGCGGTACGCTTGTGTTCTGCGGATCATTGGCCTCATACGTCCGCCCATTCGGATTTGTATTTACCAGCAATACCAGATTTGCCCGCAGCGGCGTCGGAACCTGGATTGCACCGATTGCCAGCAAATGCGAACGGATCGACTGACTGATCGATTCATCCGAATAGGACGGAATCGTTTCGCCCCCCTGGCCTGCCGCATAGCGGACATTGACCAGAGGGAAGCTGCTGCTCAGATCGTTGACCGCACGGGTCAACAGCAACAGTCCAATTTCATCAATCCCAGCGAGGGTTTGAAACCTCGTCTCTCCCAGGCTTTTCCCGTCTTCTTCAAGCAGGCGGCTTTCTTTATGGGTCTGTGAATAAGGGGCATTGTCATCGCGTCCCAGTGCCAAGTAGTTAAATACGTTGTCACGGGCAAAATCAATCAAATGGCGATTGACAGCAAAATTCTTCTGCCGCCGCCCCAGCCAGTCATTGATAGCCTCTTCAGGGATCGATTTCTTTAGATCCGCAATCTCCCGCTTTTCCGCCCGCGTCAGAACTTCTGCATCTTCTTTATCCAGCAAGGCGGTATAGCGAAAAATATCTGCTCCATATTTTGCATAATATCCTGGTTCTTCACTACCCGACGCCTCACCACTGCGTGGTGTGCGCATAATCGAGCCAAAAGCATAAATCCTGAGTTTAGGATTTCGTTCCCGCAAAGAGGAAAATTTTTCCGCCCGTTTCAGCAATTTTTCTGTATCAAAATCATGCTTGCGTGAAGCTACAAGACTGCCATAAATCAGCGAATCCGATGACAATACGGCTGCATCTGCATCTTCCACATTGTCATTAACCCAGCGCCATAGTTCAGCCGGGTGCCCCAGATCGGTCCGACTACCCAAAAGCTCAATCGGCGGAACAATCACTTCATACCCGAGGCGCTGCACCGTATCGACTGTTTGCTTAAATGAAACCGGACGGTTATCATGCGGCACAAACAGAATTTTCCCCTTTGATTGTGCTGCAGCTACCGCTGTAAACATCACGGACAGCATGCACAGAAGGAACACGGCCATGCATTTTTTCAAAACAACACTTCCTCACTCAGCTGCCAAAACAACATTTAGCAACATTTTTTTTACGGGTTCCGGAACATTCAGCTCTGTTTTAAACTCCACATACCCCTCATGAGGGTGTGCTTCTCTGACCACAATCACATCCAGCAGATTGTAGCCCATAAAAGAAGTCTGTCCCAGTTCCGATTGAGCCAGCGCCGCCTGAAAATCAAGGGTAACCGTATTATGATGAATTTTCATCGGCAATGTCTCGCCTAAATCTACCTTACCAAAAATATTTTGCGCCATCGCTAGTGGCAAGCGCGAAAATACCCATGACATCAGTCCATGATCGAGCAGTTCCCGCTCCTTTACCGTGTAAACCATGTATGACTGACTGCCATCATGCACAAAGGAATCCAGGGTTCCCACGAGTTCAATCCGTCCCGTTTTCTTTGTCTCAGCTTCTAGTCGAAGCCGGCCATCAGCCAATGACTGTATCTGCAGGGATTTTACCTGCGGATTGCTGCCGACCTGCGACGCCAGAGCTGCATTAATCACCTCATCCGGCACGGCTATATGTCCACTTATTATTTCAGCCAGCGACTCCTTATTCCAGGTATTTTTGACAATGGCAATTGCCGGTCCGTAATCCTGAACGGCGCTGCTAAGCGAACTAAAATCAAATGCATCCACTGCTTGTATCACTGCTGCGGGCATCTCCATACTGTTTCCCCTCTTGCTATCGCCACTATCCGGCGTTACTCTGCGGCATTGTCACTTGTCGGGGCCGCTTCAGCTGCCTGCGCCGCTTTTTCCCGTTCCTTGCGTTCACGAATGTCCTGCCACAAATCACGGGCCTTGGTGAAAATTGAACGTTCTGTTCTGGCCTCACGGTCACTGACAATCCGGCTTAAATACTGCGTGGCCGTCTCTACATTCCCCAGTCGATTTTGAATTGCCCCAATCAGATACATGACAGCTACATCCGTAAGGGTTCCTAACGGATAACGCTCAGTAGACAAGGACTTATCATAATAATTTGCCGCCTGTTCCAGCGCAGCATTTTCCTTTTGTTTATCACCAGACTCACGAAACAGCCAGGCCATCTTCAGGTACAGCCCGGCGATATGCCCCGGTGATTCATGCAGTAAATCCGCATAAAAAATCGCCAGTTTAAACGCAGCCACAGCTTCCACCCTGGTACGAAGTTCCTGATGTACGATACCGATTTTTTTCCCTTTGAGAAACTCCTGTACGATCGCTCGTTTTTTTTCTGGCATTAAAGATAAAAAGTGGGTTTCATCCGCTGCATACCCGCATTTTTCACAAACCCATACCGTGTAGTAATAAGGATTAAAATCCTTGTAATGAACGCAAAAATCATCATCCGTCTGCAAGGCAATTAAGCGCGACCGCACCTTCGTCACCGGTACAGATGCACCACATACTGGACAAGTTTTCTGTACAACATAAGTATTGCCGATTTCCATGAAATATCCTCCCCGCTAGACAAATTCTTCTTTAGAATACCATAAAACGGCATAAAAATAAAGATTAACCGTCCCGCATTTTACAAATACTGGGACAATTAATCTATTTTGTAGTATATAATTGAAATTCTTATAACCGGGCAATAACGCTCTGACTAAATCCGCTCACCTTCGCAATCTGCCAGGTAGAAGTCGATTTTTTTGCCTTAATATCACGCAACACTTCATCGCGCTTTCCCTTCGGCAATTTTTTGAGCTCTGCTGTCGTTTTTGCCCCGGAGAGACGCAGCATCAGACTGTACAAATCCTCATCGGAAATTTTTTCCCGGCAGGCCTCAAGACAGCGCTCATCCGCCGGAAGATTCATGTATTTGCGAAAAGCAACCTTGCGATGTCCAGGATCACTGCCAAAAGTCTGCAGCACCACTTCTTTGTCAAGGAAGGTCACCACATCATGCAGATACTCCTTATAGCTGCTCCAATCATAACGGCCGACTTCCGTGGCCAGCCCCAGTCGCACTGGTTCCTGATGAATAAACCGCAGCACCGTCTGCAGATAAGCGTCATCTTCGACCGGCTCACTCTTGAAGCGATCATGAAATAATCTTCCTTCACGCGCATGCCTAGCATTATACCAGGCAACATACTTGACCCCGATACATTTCATAACATTGCCAATGCTTTTTTCGCCCTCTTTAATTACAATATGTATATGATCGTCCAGCAGCAGATACCCGTATACCTCATAGCCACACTTTGCTCTGTAATAATTGAGCAGGTTCAAAAATTCGCTTTTATCCTCCGGCTCCTCCAGTACAGGCTGCATATCGAGTCCGCGAATGATGATATGATAAATTCCCGTCGTGCTTTTTACCCTTGCTTTTCTTGCCAATGCATCTTCACCTCATTTTTTACATTCTAGCATAAGCAATATGTCCTATGCAACAACATCCTGCTAATCAACAAAATTTAACAAAAAATTAACAAGGTTCCGCTATTTACCATTTTCCTCAAAAAGAATATACTATATGTAGAACTATAATTAACGAAAAGTAGGTGTTCAAATGAAAACCATTGCCTTAATTGCCCATGATAAAAAAAAGGATGAAATGATCGACTTTGTCAATAATCATCAGGATTTACTGGGAAAATATCATCTCGTCGCTACCCGCACCACGGGAACGCTGATCAAAGAGCAGTTTGGTCTAGATGTTGAGACAATGATGTCGGGTCCGCTCGGCGGCGACCAGCAGATTGGCGCCTTGATCGCTACTGAGCAGGTAGACTTTGTGATATTTCTTCGCGATCCACTGACCTCACAGCCCCATGAACCGGATATCAATGCCCTGCTGCGCATTTGTGATGTTCACAACATCCCCTTGGCCACAAATCGGAAGAGTGCTCATATCATGCTCAAATACGTTTCGACCAAGCATGATGAGGCCGAAGCTGCTAAAAAATAAACGAAAGCAGACATCCCACAAAAGGAATGTCTGCTTTTTTTATTGCCGTCGTTGACGAAACCCACAGCCCTCTGCTATATGGCGGCCAATCGCCGTAATCTTACCGCCGATGCAGCCCCGGCATTTTTCCGGAGTATCATCCACGCAAATTTTTCCCGGATACAGCGCATACTTACGTCGGTACTCGCCCTCCGTAGCATTCGGCATTACCACATTGGCTCCTGAGCGCAGCGTGATCATGCGGGCATCGGGCTGCAGAGATTCCATCGCCGTCGTTGCCGGAATATTTGCCTCGGGCAACAATAAACGCAGCAAGGAAACAAAGCGACGGCTGAGATGAAAGTCACCGCCAGCTGCACTTCCAAGGGGTGTATCCGCATTCGGAATAAATGGACCAATGCCGACCATGTCTGCATCCATCCGCTGAAAAAACAACAGATCCTCCGCCAGTGATGCCAGGGTCTGCCCCGGCAGTCCCACCAACGAACCTGTCCCCACCTCATAGCCAAGGGATTTTAAATCCCGCAGGCATCGCTGCCGGTTCTCAAAGCTCATTCCCGGATCAAGCCGTTCATAAAGTGCCTTGTCCGTCGTCTCAATCCGCAGCAGGTACCGGTCTGCTCCAGCCGCTTTGTAGGCCTCGTATTCCTCATAGCTTTTCTCGCCAATGCTCAGTGTTATGGCCAGACCCATAGCCTTTATTTCCTGCAAAAGCTGCACCATAATTTCAGTCGTAAACCAGTGATCTTCCCCTGACTGCAGGACTACCGTCCGATAGCCGCAGTCTTTGGCCTTGGCAGCAAAAGCCAGAATTTCCGCTATCGTCAAGCGATAGCGTTCAATTTTTTTATTATCACGCCGCAGCCCGCAGTACAGGCAGTTTTGCCGGCAGATATTCGAAAATTCAATCAGTCCCCGAAGGTGAATCCCATCCCCGACAAAAGCACGGCGAACTAAATCGGCGGCAGCCGCCAGTTCTTCTTCACATTCAACCGCTTCCAGCAGACAGACAATCTCCTCCCGGGAAAGGCGATGTTCCCGCGCCGCACGCTCAATCAATTTTCGTTTATCCATAGCAAGGCTCCTTTCCCCGTCCGTCACCACATCGTGTA
>JBOFWE010000290.1:0-5485 GCA_051653465.1 Selenomonadaceae bacterium
GTATTGACATTTAATTGGTTTGACTTGCGTCAAACCCGCACATCTGGCTTGAACCATGTGTTACATAGTTCTTTATTGCTGCATTGTTTAGTTTTCAAAGAACACCGTGCTGACTGCTTGAATCAGCTTTTATATATTACCTCAAAATCAATTTCTTGTCAAACACTTTTTTCAGGTTTTAACAAACAATCTTTTTTCAAGGGCCACCTTGTTCTCACTGGCGACTTGTATTATTTTATATGTTTCTCTGTATATTGTCAATAGTTTTTTATAAAAATTGATAAATTGTGATGCCAAGCACCCCTGGGATACCGAAAACCCCTGCAATTAAGGCTTTGACAAAGGTGATATCTATATTAGCCCCAAACAAATTAACCACCCATAACATCACAGCACCGACAACACTATTTGAAATAAGCTTCCACAGAACCTTCATCGGCAAGGATACGACTTTACCAATCAGGCATAAAACCATAATCCCCACTGCAAAGGCAATAACAAAACTTGCTTCCATAATAAAAACATTCCTCACATTCAATAAACAAGCCGGAAAAACTTCCGGCCTGTTGGCATTTAAATTTCCCGGCGATTCTCAAGCGCTTTCGACAGAGTTACTTCATCTGCATACTCCAAGTCGCCGCCAATCGGCAATCCATGAGCTATCCGCGTCACCTTTATGCCTGCCGGCTTAAGCAACTTGGCCAGATACATCGCTGTGGCTTCGCCTTCAACATTAGGATTTGTGGCAACAATAACTTCTCTGACATCCGCATCATAGAGCCGATTGAGCAATTCTTTGATACGGATATCTTCCGGGCCGACACCTTCAAGCGGGGAAAGAGCACCATGCAGCACGTGATAAAGGCCTTTGTAATCGCGCATTCGCTCCACTGCAGCAACATCTCGCGGTTGCTCCACGACACAAATAATGGAGCGATCCCTGTTATCCGACGCACAAATCTTGCAAGGATTCGTATCGCTTAAGTTAAAACAGGTATTACAAAAACCAATTTTTTCTTTCGCCTCAATAATAGCCCTTGCCAGTGCTCCAGCTTTATCCGCATCCATGTCGAGGATGTGATAGGCGAGCCTCACTGCTGTCTTAGATCCAATCCCCGGCAAAGAACGAAAATGTTCAATAAGCTTCGCCAAGGGTTCTATATACTGCATGTTACATCATTCCCGGCGGCAAATTGAGTCCGCCCGTCAGCTTGCCCATTTCCGAAGCCATCATATCATCGATTTTTTTCACCGATTCATTGACCGCTGTCAGGATCAGATCCTGTAACATTTCAACATCTTCCGGGTCAACTGCCGCCGGATCGATATGTAGCGATTCCACTTGTTTTTCACCATTCATAACGATCTTAACGGCACCACCACCCGCCGATACATCTACCGTTTTCTTTTTTAATTCCTCCTGCAGTTTTGCCATATCCGCCTGCAGTTTCTGGACTTTCTTCATCATTCCTGCCATGTTTCCCATATTGCCCATTCCACCAAACATAATATTGCCTCCTTCGTATATGTTCTACATCATAGCCTATCAAAATACCTCAAAATCGTCAATTTATTATTTCAAATCCTCTTCACTGACAAAATTATCACCAAAAACCTGAACAGCCGTCTGTAACGTATGCCGCTCCTCTGCTGTCATGGCTTCATAGTCAACCTTCAGTTCAGGCTTTTTCACAGCATCCTTTTGGGGGATATCCTTTTTCGCTGAAGAGGGCTTCGCCGGGTTCACCGTCTGAGGCTTTATCGAAGTTAAACCAGCCGGGGCTGCACCAAGCACGCAAACAAGTCGCATTTCATGGCCGCAGATCTCCTGCAGAACTTCTTCCAGCATTCCCCTGTAGTCCTCTCTTTCGGTTCGCGCCTTTAAAAAACTACTTTTAAAAGCAAGCTGAAACTGCCCCTGATTCATACCATACGGTTCGCCCTGCTTAACGCAGGCCAGTAAAGGCATCCGTCCCCGCTGTTGCAGCGTCGACAGCACCGTCTTCCAAACAGCCTGTCCGTCCGCTTGGATCGACGGCAAAGACGAAACCGCTTGCCCACTCTGCATAGCAGCCGGCGACTCAGCCAAAGACGGTCGGCCACCCTGAGAAGAGGTTACCCGTTGTTCCCGTGGGCCAGCTCCCGAAGCCACTGCCGGGGGCAAAACAGTTTGAGATGATCCGACATTACTCAGCTGGGCAATCTTCGCTTCCAGTTTTTCAATTCGAAGCTCTAATTCCTGCAAATTCCCGTTTGGAACAAATTCCTTTTCCTGCGAAGGTACATGGCAAAGCCCCAGTAACGTCACTTCCAATGTAATCCGCGGCTGTGCCGACCACTTCATCTCGTTGACCGCAGCGTGAAGTTTTTGTATGATTCCGGCTATCTCCTCGTGAGAAAAACGACCTGCATGAACAGCAAGAACTTCTTCATCATCACGATATAGCTGGCTTTCAGCATCAAACCCTACCGCTTTATAAATCATGACGCTGCGCATATGCAAAATCATTTCCGCCAGAATCTGCTTTACATCCTTGCCTTCATCAAAAAGCACTGTAAGTATTTTTAGTATAGTTGCAGCAGATCTATCCGCCAAAGCCTCGGTTAATTTCCATATCCATTCGTGTCCAATAAGCCCGAGAATTCGTCGAACCGTATCGACATCAATCACTTTATCCGCTAGGGCCGCGCATTGATCCAAAATACTCAACGCATCACGAAGTCCGCCATCGGCATGAATGGCTATGATTTTCAATGCTTCATCATCAGCCTGCAACCCCGTTGCAGCAGCGACCACCGACAATCTGTTCTGAATATGTTCCACGGTTATGCGTTTAAAGTCATACCGCTGGCAGCGGGACTGAATCGTTGCCGGAACCTTGTGAGCTTCTGTTGTTGCCAAAATAAACACAACATGAGCCGGCGGTTCCTCAAGGGTTTTCAGCAATGCATTGAAAGCCTCTGCCGTCAACATATGAACTTCATCGATAATGTATACTTTATACCGGCCATCGACCGGAGCAAATTTTACGGTTTCACGCAAATCGCGAATTTCATCGATCCCGCGGTTGGAGGCCGCATCAATTTCAAAGACATCCATCGATGACCCTTCATTGATTTTTTTACAAACCGGACAAATATTACAGGGTTCCGGTGTTGGGCCCTGCTCACAATTTAACGCTTTGGCAAAAATCTTAGCCGTACTGGTTTTGCCTGTTCCGCGCGGTCCGGAAAAAAGGTATGCATGACCGATTTTTTCTGAAAGAATCGCATTTGCCAGAGTTTTACTAATATGTTCCTGGCCAACCAAATCAGCAAAGCTCTTCGGCCGCCATTTTCGATATAAGGCAACATACGCCATAATACTATCCCGCCTTCAATTCACTTTACTTCAAATACCACAACAACTATAGTATAGCAAAAAAACAGCCTTTGCAGGCTGTTTACTTAATAATTCCTTTTCAACGTCGGGCCGCGGCCCCCAGGCAACCTCACGGCACATGAAGATGACCACTTACCGCTGCTTCCTTCCGGACCTGACGGGGTTCACGGGTCTCCATTGCGCAAGACCAAAGCACCGCGGTCCGACCTAAAAAAGGAATATCTCTTAAATTATAATGGCGGAGAGTGAGGGATTCGAACCCTCGGTACAGTTTCCCGTACACACGCTTTCCAGGCGTGCTCCTTCAACCGCTCGGACAACTCTCCACTGCTTTAACAACAGCGCCGGTCCAGCACTGTCATATTGCATCTGCAACGATATATAGGTTATCATTTTTTTTCATTTCTGTCAACTATATTTATAAAAATCTTAAAAGGCAGACCCACCCGCCTTGCTTTAGCCGTTTTACCATTAAAAAGCAATTTCATCAGCGGCAAGGATCAGCTGGAAGCTGCCAAAATCTGCATTGATCGGAATTATCAGTTGTTTATTGGCGGCTGGAATAATATTATAGGCCACCCGGTGGGGAGCAAGGTCGACCGTATAATGACGATTTGACAAATTAATCAGATACAATCCATTGGTTACATTTAAAAACTCAGCAACACTATCATTTACAACTTCTTCTGTATATTCTATATCTGGTTCCTGGCTATACCGCTGGGCCATCCGTTTAAAAACGTCCTCTTCCGCCATAATTCCCGCCGTTAAGGACACATCTCCCGTAAGTCTTTGCGAGATTAAAATTACGCTTTTTTCGCCGCTGAACGGCTCTGCCGAAAAATTAATAACCGGCGAGGTTCTCATGAACTGCGCCATCGCGCGCAAAAAAGCATCTACATACCCGCTGTAAAGCACGCATTCATCCTCGAGCTCCTTAAAAGATTCAATTTGCGCCGCAATCTGCTGTACGGCATTATCAATGATCATAGTTGCATTATTCTCATATTCTAGCAACAGGGCTTCAAGCGCACAGTAATCGACAATCTTCTCGTCAATCATCCCCTGTGAAAAATCCAGATTTGTATTGGACTCCATTTCTTCCAAACTGCGCAGCTGTGATTGTGTCATATATCCGGCAGCCACAGCAAGGTCCCCAAATTTTTCCGGGTCCTCTTCCCGTTTCAATATTTCCTCAATCTGCGCGGCGGTCATCACTTTTTGGCTTAACGCCCGCATCGCAGTTGTCGACTGATGTTCGTCTTTTGTGGCCAAAAGGCAAACGACCTGTTCTCGCGAAAGAACCCCTTTATTGAGCAGTGCCTGGGCAAAATACTGTTTGAGGAAATATTGTCTAAGCATTCTCACTGCCTCGCTTTCTTATACGGCTAAGCGCCTGCTTCAATTGCTCCGTTCCATATGGTTTTTGAATAAAATCAATCGCTCCCAGCTGCAGCGACTCGATAATATGTTTTGAAGAACCGGCTGACGAGAGCATCAGCACTGGCAGATCAGGCCTCGCCTGGCGAATAGCCCGCAAGGCTTCGACCCCGTCAACTTCAGGCATGACAATATCCAAAATAATCACATCGAGCGGTGCTGTCAAAGCTTCCATAATAGCTTCCTTGCCATTTTTTGCTTCGGAAACCTCACAGCCCAGCTGTTCCAGATCACCTCGCAGCTTACGCCGCAATAAAGACGAATCATCCGTGATTAAAACCCTGAACTTCTGCTCCACAATTCTCCGCCTCCTTGATCGTTCCCCCATCTTATTTTCGAAAAATTCCCTATTTTATTTTTAGCTTTATTATAGCACAAATTAATGAACGCCAATAGTGATTTTATTCAAGCCCTTCCCCGCCTGGCTCCGCTTTCAGGGCAATGGCACCAGACTCCAACGCAAGCAGTTTTTCCTTTAAAGCTACCCCTCCACTGTAGCCGACGAGGCTGCCATTTGTGCCAATGACCCGATGGCAGGGAATGACAATCATCACCGGATTGCGATGATTTGCCATCCCTACAGCACGAGATGCCTGTGGGCTGCCCACCACTTTCGCAACTTGCTTATAGCTTTTCGTCTCGCCATAAGGAATATTCTGTAAG
>JBOFWE010000291.1:0-6635 GCA_051653465.1 Selenomonadaceae bacterium
GATTCACTATCACGTCCATTACGTGTGCTGCTGACACCTTTTTTATGGGCGAATAACTGTAATTCAAAGTTAAACATACTCATTTCACCTCCTGTGCTCTAAAATACGAACACTCTGCGGATTTATATTTTCGATCTCCAAAAATCCTAAAGTCATCGTTGCTAAAATAGCCTCCGTCAACTCATCCGGCTCATCTTTCAGCTTCATATACAAGTCTCCACTCGCTACCTTGTACTCTAACCTGCGATGCAAATGCTTGCCTACGCCTAAAAGGGCTGTCTGTGCCAGCGCAGAAACCGCTGCACAGACGATATCCTGTCCGTATTCGGCTGTTCCAGCATGGCCAGCAACCGAAAACCCGGAAATTTTACCATCATTTTGACGAAAAATTTTTATCTTAATCATTAAGCTTCAATTTTTTCGATGACTACTTTAGTAAACGGCTGACGATGGCCCTGACGGCGACGATAGTTCGATTTTGCCTTGTATTTGAAGACAAGAATCTTTTTATCTTTGCCCTGCGCTTCGACTTTAGCTGTTACTTTAGCTCCAGCAACAACCGGTTTGCCAACAACAACTTCATCATCTTTAACAACGGTGAGAACTTCGTCAAATGTTACGACATCGCCTTCATTCGCTGCCAATTTTTCTACGGTAAGAACATCGCCTTCTGCTACACGATACTGCTTGCCGCCTGTTTTAATAATTGCGTACATGATTACACCTCCCTACAAATTTACTCGCCGATTACGGTAGACTCCATAGAATCATTTTATGACCTCACCGTGCGGTTGGGGAAAAGCACAGATTCGTGCTTACATCAAGAAATTCTATCATAAGCAAATCAACTTGTCAATCTTATTCGCCAGCGGTCTGCAAAATCGTATAGACTTCCGGATGAATACTGCGATTATGTTCAATATAGATGCAGCAGCCAAGTTCTTTCCCTAGATTTTGTAAAATCTTTGTCTTTTCCAGCGACTCAGCAACCAGATCGTGCACCTGCACGGTATAACAAGATCCATGATGTGATTTTTCAATGCGCCGCAGTTCACGGCTGATTGAAATTCCAATGGTCTGTGGCGATTTGACAAGTCCGCGGCCATGACAGCAGGGACACTCACTGTAAATCATGCTTTCTATATTCTGCCGTGATTTCTTGCGCGTGATTTCAACCAGTCCCAAGGATGTAATATCGACGACATTTGTCTTCGTTTTATCGGCTTTTGCCTTCTCCTCCAGCAACTGCAACAGCTGCTGTTTTTGAGATTGTGTTTCCATATCGATAAAATCGATGATGATAATCCCGCCGATATCACGCAGGCGGATCTGTTTAGCGATCTCCTTAGCGGCCTCGAGATTAACCTGAAATACCGTATCGGCCAGATTGGCCTGCCCGACAAACTTACCGGTATTTACATCGATCACCGTCAAGGCCTCCGTCTTATCGATGACAATAAATCCACCGGATTTCAATTCCACTTCACGCTTGCCAATGTTTTCAATTTCCTGTTCAACATGATATTCCTGAAAAATTGGCCGGGTTCCTGTATAGAGTTTTACACGCTCCACAAACTTAGGTGATATGTACTGGACAAGATCACACACCCTTTGATATACCTCTTTATTGTCAACGATCATAGCCTCGACATCATCGGTAAAATAATCGCGCACAAGGCGAATCACAAGATCGGCATCGCGGTACAAAAGCGTAGGGGGCGGCGAAACCTTGTGTCTGGCCATAAGCGACTGCCAGAGCCGTACCAGATACTGTATATCCTGCAGCAATGCCGTTTCCGGCTGTCCGGCTGCAACCGTGCGGATGATCAAGCCCATTCCCTCCGGGCAGGCTCGCTCGGCAATGTTTTTAAGCCGGCTGCGCTCGGCCTCATCTTCAATGCGTCGTGAAATTCCGATATAATCGGCCGTAGGCATCAACACCACATTGCGTCCCGGAATCGTAAGATGCGTTGTCGCCCGCGGGCCCTTGCTCCCAGCTGAATCTTTAACAATCTGCACGGGAATATTTTGCCCAATATGAATCTTTGCATTTTGCGGTACCGAATCCAGCGTATCCTTGGGCAATCCGTCACCAATATACAAAAAGGCATTTTTATCACAGCCAATATCAACAAAAGCAGCCTGCATCCCTGGCAGGACATTTTGAACGCGCCCCTTGTAAATGTTGCCGACAAGCGGCACACTTTCCGAGCGCTCTACAGCCAGTTCAAGCAATTCTTCGCCATCAAGGATCGCCATACGAGTCTCTTCCGGATCAATATTTACGATAATAGACTTCATTGCCTCATCTCCAACCTCTATACTAAATCAATCAGTGGCTTGCCCGCACCATACAAGGCTCGACGATTGATCGTCGCAGCCTCTACAGCAATCGGCACCGAAAACTGATCACGGAGTACTTCGAGGATCTCCCCTGGCTTAATGCTGCCGGCAGGAGTTATTTTTATCTGCATCTGCAGACAAATAGTACCATTGTCGCCTTCAGCAGCAATAATCTTATCGTGCATATACTGCTTAACCTCAATGGTCTTGACTCTTTTTAGCATATTTCTGGTATATGTTGCCTCAATGGCCTTATTATAAGCGACAATTCCTGTCTGCGCCTGATTGAAATCTCCTGTACATGGTACTTGAATTTCGTAATCAGCCAGTTCAACTGCTGCCATCAAGGCCTTTACCTTGCCAGTAAATTCCCGGGCTCGAAGCAATTTGACCCCTGGTGGGAGCACCGCCCGCAGTTTATCAAAAAACTCCGGCTGACAGACCGGTTTGGTCAATTCAATATCCATGTATTCCGCATCACTGGTGACTCCAACAGCCAAAGCAGAGGCAAACGCTATTTTCATATGCGGATTAAATCCTTCTGAATAAGCTACCGGCAGTTTTGCCCGCCGAACCGCTCGTTCCATCAGAGCTGCATAATCAAGATGCGATATATAGCGAATTTCTTCGCCCTTCGTTATCTCCAGACGAAAATTACTCATATTTTTTCCCTCCATCAACAACCGCAGCTTCAAGGTTTGGACAGACACCGCAGGCCGAACAACGTCCACGCCGGCAATCTTCCGTCAGCTCCTGCTGACAGGCTTTTTTATATTCCCGCAGGAAAAACTCTTTATTCACGCCCGGAGAAACATGTTCCCACGGCAGATGTTCGGTAAAGCTTCGCTCACGCTGGCTGTAATCCTCCGGTTTTATTGAGCATTTATTAAAGGCCTCCAACCAGACCTCATATTTAAACTGGTCAGACCAACCGTCAAATTTAGCCCCATCAAGCCAGGCCTGATAGATAACCTGTGCCAGACGGCGATCGCCCCGGCTGATTGCCCCCTCAAGATAACTTGTCCGGGCATCATGATATTTAAATTGAATCGACCGATCACGGATATTCTCCTTGAGCAGCTGCTGTTTGCGTTCAAACTCAGCTAAAGAGTCCTGAACAAACCACTGGAACGGCGTATGGGCTTTAGGCACAAAGCAAGAGACACTCACAGTCACCTTGACACCACGCCGGCCCTTAATCTGGCTGTACAAATCAACGACCCGCTGTGCCAGTTGGGCAATGCCAATGATATCCTCATCTGTTTCGGTCGGTAGGCCCATCATGAAATAAAGCTTCACCGTCTTCCAGCCCTGACGAAAAGCAGCTGCAGCAGCCGTAAGCAGATCTTCTTCCGTAACCCCTTTATTGATGACATCGCGCAATCGCTGTGTCCCGGCCTCCGGAGCAAAGGTCAGTCCGCTTTTTCTGACCTGCTGCATTTTATGGGCAAGATCAATCGAAAAACTGTCAATGCGCAAGGATGGCAAAGACAAACTGATTTTTGTATCTTTAAAATCAGCAAAAAGATCATCGACAAGCAGCCCCAGGCAGGAATAATCTGCCGAGCTAAGCGATGTAAGCGACATCTCATCGTAACCGGTTGAGGACTCCATGACTTTTGCCAGTTCCCGCAAGCGCTGCGGCGACCGTTCCCGGACCGGTCGATACGTCATGCCCGCCTGGCAGAAGCGACAGCCGCGGGTACAGCCCCGGAAGAGTTCGAGCATCAGCCGGTCATGCACAATATCAATATAAGGCACCACCGGTTTTTCGACAAAGGTCACGGCATCCATATCCTTAACCACACGTTTATAAACGAGTTCTTTTGCCTCAGGAACAATCGGTTTAACCCCGGCAACCTTGGCTCCATCATAAGTCACTTCATACAGTGATGGCACATAAATGCCTTCGATCAGCGCTGCCCGGCGCAAGAATCCAGCACGGCCACCCGGGCACTGCGCCATTTTCCATTCGATCAACAGCTCCGTCAGCTCCTCGATGACCTCTTCACCCTCACCAATAATAAACAGATCAAAAAATTCCGCTACTGGTTCGGGATTGTAAACGCAGGGACCGCCGCCAACAACAAACGGATCGCCAGCTCCACGCGCCGCACTCTGCAATGGAATTTTTGCCAAATCCAGCATATTCAGGATATTCGTATAGATCATCTCATACTGCAAAGAAAACCCGACAAAATCAAAAGTTTTAACCGGACTAAAACTCTCCAGTGACCAAAGTTCAAGATCTTCGCTGCGCATTTTTTCTTCCATATCAATCCAAGGCGCATAAACGCGTTCCGCTACCGTATCCTCACGATTATTGAGTACCTGATACAGGATTTTTAATCCGAGGTTCGACATTCCGACTTCATAGACATCAGGCAAAGCCAGGGCCCAGCTGCATTTCATCAGCTCATGTTCCTTCTTAACCGCATTCAATTCATTGCCCGTATAACGTGCCGGCTTGCTCACTGCCTGCAACAGCGCCGGTTCGAGTTTTATCATATAAACGTATCCCCCAATTATAATTCATTATGCTATATTGTATCATGCTTCTGTAAAAAATAAAATAAAGGGAGGCTGCGCCTCCCCCTAAAACAGCAGTTTCTGCCGCCGCATATAGATATTTAACAAAACGCCAATTGCCATCATATTCGTGGTCAAAGAACTGACCCCATAACTCATAAAAGGCAGCGGAATCCCGGTAACCGGCATAATCCCCATCGTCATACCGACATTTACAAGTACATGGAACCCCAGCATAGAGGTTATCCCGACTGCCAGCAGCAGGCCAAAATTGTCACTGGCTTCCGCCGCAATTTTCACCCCACGGCGCAGCATAATCAAATACAGGATCAACAGAATTATGCCCCCGATAAAACCAAGTTCCTCGCCAACCACAGCAAAAATAAAGTCTGTATGATTTTCCGGCAAAAAGTTCAACTGACTCTGTGTTCCCGCAAACAGTCCTTTGCCAAAAAGCATCCCGGATCCAATTGCTATTTTTGACTGAATGATGTGATACCCCGAGCCAAGCGGATCAACATTAGGATTCATAAACACGGTCAATCGCATTTTTTGATAATCCTTGAGAAAATGCCATAGAATCGGCAGACATAGCAAGCCGCCCCCAAACAAAGTTCCCAACAGCCGCAAATTGATTCCGGCAATAAAAATCATCCCGAGAAAAATCGCCATAAAAACCAGGGATGTCCCCAGATCCGGCTGTTTTAACACCAGCAAAAACGGCAACCCTACATAAGCAGCTACCGGTAGCAGATCACGGAAGGTATTGAGCTTGCCGATCTTATCTTCCAAAATCGATGCCAGTGAAATGATCATAATAATCTTTGAAAACTCCGACGGTTGCAAGGTAATCGGTCCCAGCTGAATCCAGCGCTGAGCCCCCAGCGCCGAATGGCCCAAAAACATTACCGCCAGTAGCATAATCAAATTAAACACATACAACTTGTTCCCATAACGCTGCAACATCTTGTAATCAAAATTCATCAAGAAGAATATCACCGCACAATTGACCAGCGCAAATAAGCCCTGTCGCTGGACAAACCAGTAACGTTCTTCCCCTGGATTATTGATGTGCGTCGCACTGCCGATAACGATCAGACTGATTACCACAATCGCCAGGACAGACATGATCAGCGTAAAATCCATGCGGCGCAGCATTCTATTATTCATAATCACGTACCATGTAGCCTCCTGCATATCTTAAAAATACAATATTCTCGCCTATTGGTTAAACGCCAATAAAACAAAAGGTCTTTTACGGACCACTGGCACAAAAAACATCTGTAATCGCCAGGCAGCCTTAAGCATAAGCGCATCGTAAAAGACCAGGATTTTATTTCTGTATCTTGGAACTGTGCTTCATTCTCTGTACCGGAATATTCGCCACCAGCGCTACAGAATCTTCATCGTCAGCCAGCGTAATCTCCATATCCTGCTGGTTAATTTCCATATAATTAGAAATCACCTTAATGATATCATCTTTCAGCAGCTTCATAACCTCCGGTGAAATATTCGCCCGGTCATGAACGAGCACTACCTTTAATCGGTCCCGGGCAATTTCCCGCGACGGCTTGTCGGATTTTCCAAACAACTTCATAATAGCATCGATCATAAAAAATGCCTCCTCACCAACCAAATACGCGTTTTAATTTGACGAAAAAGCCTTCCTCGCCAAATTCTAAAAACGGAATTTCCTCACCGCAGATGCGGCCGACAATGTTGCTATAGGCTTTACCTGCCAAAGAATCCTTATTGCTGACAAC
>JBOFWE010000292.1:0-1419 GCA_051653465.1 Selenomonadaceae bacterium
GTGGAGGCCATAAAAAACGAAGCCTCCGTCAAAGATATTGCCCGAATGGCGCAGCTGTCCTCACTATCTGTCATCGGTATCGGTTCCGTCAGTGAAAATGCCACGACGCTCAAAAGCGGCATTCTGAGCAATAACGATCTGCTTTACCTAAAAATGAAGGGGGCCATCGGTGATATCCTCTGTCATTTCATCGACAAAGATGGCAATCTCATTGATTCAACGATTGAATCACGACTGATCACCACCCCGCTCGATACCCTGCGCAGCTTGAAAAACGTCATCGGCGTCGCCGCCGGCGAAGATAAAGTCGAGGCCATCAAAGCCGTGCTGCATGGCGGCTACATCGACATTCTCATCACCGACGAGGATACGGCCCGCAAGCTGCTCGACAGACAAAACGCCTGACTTTAACGGCAGGCAAAGCATTCCATTTTTTGTAAAACTCTCTACTTTGTTAATATTCAGTTATTATCTGGAGGTGTCGTACTATGGAAAAATATTTAATGGCGATTGATGCCGGTACCGGAAGCATCCGGGCTCTGCTCTTTGATTTAAGCGGTCATCAGCTCGGCTGCCAGCAGCTGGAATGGTCACATCGCGAGGATCCCCGTTGGCCCGGCAGCATGGACTTTGACTGGCAGGCTAACTGGCAGATGGTCTGTCAATGCATTCGGGGCGTTCTTGACAAGACAAAAATCACGCCACAATCCATTGCTGCCATATCGACAACCTGTATGCGTGAGGGCATTGTTCTCTATGACAAGTCTGGTAAGGAAATCTGGGCCTGCGCCAATGTTGATGCCCGGGCAACCGAGGAAGTTGCCGAATTGATCGCTTGTCATCCGCAACTTGAACGCGAGCTGTACCGGGAATCGGGTCAAACCTTTGCCCTTGATGCGCTGCCGCGCATTCTCTGGGTAAAAAACAAGCTGCCAGAAATTTATGAACGAACGCATCGCATCGGCATGTTCAACGACTGGCTCATTTACAAACTGACCGGAATTTTGGCGGTAGAGCCCAGTAACGGCTCCACCACCGGCATCATGAACCTGAAGGACCGCCACTGGAATCCAGCCATCATGAAAAAATGCGGTCTCAAAGACGATATCTTCCCGCTTCACGCCGAATGCGGCTCTGTCATCGGGCCGGTAAGCGCCGACGGGGCTGCCCAAACCGGACTTGCTGCCGGGACAACGGTAGTTGCCGGCGGCGGCGATGCACAACTGGGTTGCATCGGGGTCGGGGTTGTCAGACCAAACGAGGCTGCCGTCTTCGGTGGCAGTTTCTGGCAATATGAGTTAAACAGCGACCAGCCAAAAACAGACCCGGACTGCCGGGTCCGCGTAAACTGTCATGCGGTTCCGGGAATCTGGCAATATGAGGCTCTGGCCTTTAAACCTGGGCTTGTAATGCGCTGGT
>JBOFWE010000293.1:0-1298 GCA_051653465.1 Selenomonadaceae bacterium
AAAACAGTTTTTATAAACTTGCGCCTTCCGAAAAAATGTGTGACGCACAGGCAAAAAACCTAATAAACATGTGTTGAATATATCACTAATTGCCAGGCACTGTCAATCAGCCCGCAGTCCCTGAAAGCAAGAAAAACAGCCGGCACCATTATGGCACCGGCTCATATCAGCAGTCGCTTCGCTGATTAGCTTTGCATATCATATTCCTTAAGGCTGCGGCATATGTCGCCAACCCCGTTAAAGACAAAACTCGCTTTAACTCCGCAGCGATCAAGATCTTCTGCCGTCGACTCTCCCGACAAGACGAGAATCGAACAAATCCCAGCATTTACACCAGTTTTTATATCCGTATAAACACGGTCGCCAACCATGGCGAATGCTTGCCGTTCATATCCCGGGAACCGGGAAAATGCACTGTCAATTATGATGCGATTTGGCTTGCCGATAATCTGCGGCGTTTTCCCAGTTGAGGCCCGAATGAGTTCGATCATCGCCCCGGCATCCGGAATATAGCCATTTTCCACCGGACAATTAAGATCGGGATGGGTCGCTATATAAGGCACTCCGTCACGAATGAAATCACAGGCTTTGACAAGTTTTGCATAGGTGAGCGTCATATCAAACCCCAATACTACAAACTCCGGGGACTGATCGGTTAAAGTAAATCCGGCCCGAATAAAATCCCGCTCAAGTTCTGGCGTTCCCAGCAAAAAAACCCGAGCCTGTTTCTTTTTTTTCGCAAGATAAGTAATTGTCGCATCTCCGGACGTAAGCACATTTTTCGTCTGGCAGGCAATGCCCAACCCACACATTTTTTTAACATAATGCTGGCTGTCTTTAGATGAATTGTTGGTCAAAAACAGAAATTCACGGCCGCTGGCTTTTAAGTAATCGAGGAAATCTCTGGCCCCCGGCAATAAAGCTCCCCCTAGATTAATCGTGCCATCCATATCCAGCAAAAATACCCTGATTCTCCCTAACTCCTGCATAAAGGCAGCCTCCTTTTCTCATGAAGATGATCAGGCCGTAAGCTGTTCCCCAGTTTCTTCTTCCTGGGTGTTTTTCATCGCCTGACGGTCAAGGTAGTCATAAATCGCCTTTTTATTCTTCTTAAAACCAATCCAAAGGGCAAAATACACCACTACTGTCAGTCCGATCAATACGGGGTTGGCTGTTAAAAAGGCAAAAAACACTAGGCCCATCAAAGGTTTCCCTAAAATATTAAAGCTCGTAATCAGCATAGCCCCGGCAGGAATTGCTACCCCCACCGCCAAGGCCATATCGGTAAAAAGCGGAGC
>JBOFWE010000294.1:0-1719 GCA_051653465.1 Selenomonadaceae bacterium
AGCGCGCGGACATCCGCGCCCAGATGCGCAAAGAACTGTGGCAGCTCGGAACCATCGCCACCGAGCTGGTGGTAAAAAATGATGACAGCCAGGCTTTTTTAATGTATGAAGATTACAGTGAACCGATCCGCACCTTGCCCTCACACCGGATTCTTGCCATCAATCGCGGCGAAAAGAAGGACTTTCTGAAGGTTCGCCTGCTCACGGATCACGAAAAGAACATTGCCAAGATTGCGGACAAGCTTATCGTTGGCAACTCCATTTTCACCCAGTTACTGCAAGAAACTGCTGCCGACAGCTATAAACGACTGCTGCTGCCGGCACTGGAACGTGAAATCCGGTCGCAACTGACCGAAAATGCCGAGAAGCAGGCCATTCGCGTCTTTGGCCTCAATCTCAAACAATTGCTGCTGCAGGCACCACTCAGCGGCCACAATGTCATCGGGCTGGATCCTGGCTACCGCACCGGCTGCAAGCTGGCAGTCATCGATGCCACCGGGCAGGTGCTTGATCACGATGTTCTTTACCTGACGATGAGCGAAGATGCCCGGGAAAAAGCCGCCGCGAAGCTTCTCGCCCTGATTAAAAAATACCAGGTCAGCCTGATCTCGATCGGCAATGGCACGGCATCCTATGAGACCGAAGAATTCACGGCTCGTCTGATCGAAGAGAATTCTCTCGCTGTGCATTATCTGATCACCAGTGAAGCCGGGGCTTCCGTTTATTCCGCATCCAAGCTGGCAAAAGACGAGCTGCCCGATTACGATGTCACCATCCGCGGGGCAGTCTCCATTGCCCGCCGGGTACAGGACCCGTTGGCCGAGCTTGTCAAAATCGATCCCAAAGCAATCGGTGTCGGCCAGTATCAGCACGATGTCAATCAGAAAGAATTATCCGGCACGCTCGATCACGTCATCGAATCCGCCGTAAATCATGTCGGGGTAGAACTGAACACCGCCTCCATCGAGCTTTTAAAGCACGTCTCCGGCATCAATGCCACCGTGGCCAAAAACATTGTCGCCTATCGCAATGAAAGCGGCGAATTTAAAAGCCGCCGCGAGCTCTTGAAAGTCGCCCGTCTCGGACAGGCTGCCTTCACACAATGCGCGGGTTTTCTGCGCATTGGCAAGGCCAAGATGCCGCTTGATAATACCCCGGTTCATCCGGAATCCTATAAACTGGCAGAAGCTATTTTGCAGGAGCTGGACTTATCCCTGCCCGTGCTGTCCGATAAAAAACAGCTGGCCGTATTGCCTGAAAAAATCAAACAGCTGGATCCGGCAAAGCTCGCCGAAAAGCTTGCAGCCGGCCTGCCGACCGTGCAGGATATCCTCGCCGCTCTGGCAAAGCCTGGTCGAGATCCGCGCGAGGATTTACCGGCCCCGCTGACAAGAACCGCCATTGTGAAGCTCAGCGACATTAAGCCGGGAACTATCATGCGCGGCACCGTCCGCAACATCACCGACTTTGGTGCTTTTGTTGATATCGGCATCAAAACTGCCGGACTGATCCACCGCTCCGAGTTGAGCCACCAGCGAATCCACCATCCGCTCGATGTGGTATCCGTCGGTGATATCCTTGATGTCCTGGTCATCAGCGTCGATGAAGCCCGGGGCCGTATCGGGCTCAGCTTGAAACAGCTACCAAAAAACACGTAAAAGGGGAACACCATCTGCATGAATTTACTTGAACAAACGTTAACAAAAATCAAGCCATTAA
>JBOFWE010000295.1:0-1753 GCA_051653465.1 Selenomonadaceae bacterium
TTTCAAATGCAAAATTAGTCCTTTGTGGTGAGGGGCTTACTTCTGAGAATGAAGTATTGAAAAAGTGGATTGAGGAGGAAGGTCTAAAAGAAAAGGTACTTCTTTTAGGACGACGTGATGATATTCAAGATATTTGTCAGATACTAGATATATTTACATTATCATCATCCTTCGGTGAAGCGTTCCCTCTGGTTGTCGGTGAAGCGATGCTTACAGAAGTGCCGTGTGTTGTAACAGATGTAGGGGATTCAGCTAGTTTGGTTGGTGATACGGGGTATGTAGTAAAACCTGAATCTCCGCAAGATTTAGCAGATGCATGGCGATTGTTATATGAAATGGATAATATTGATCGGAAGGCCTTAGGAAAAGCTGCAAGAAGTCGAATAGAAAACAATTTTGAGCTGAGAAAAATTTGTAAAAAATATAGCGATATATATGAGGCCGTTAAAAGATAAAAATTTTGTGCAAACTATTATAGCCATTATAGACGTTTGGCAAGTTAAATTGTGTAGTCAATATAAATATAAAATAGTAAGGGGGAAAAAAAATTAAAATTTTATATATTATAACTTTACCAATTATTGGGGGCGCCCAGGTACACATAAATGAAATTATTTGTAAGCTTCCCTCAAACATCATCCCATATATAATTGTAGGGCAGGAAGGGTGGTTAGTGGAAAAGCTACGTGAAAAAAACTGTAAAGTTTTTGTTGTAGAAAGCCTTGTTCGCCAGATTTCACCGATGCAAGATCTGCAGGCGGTGCTTTCTTGTCGGAGAATTATACAAGAAATACAGCCAGATATTGTGCACTGCCATTCGAGTAAGGCGGGGATTATCGGCAGGCTGGCGGCAAAAATTTGTAATGTATCAGCAGTTTTCACCGCACATGGCTGGGCTTTTACGGAGGGTGTTTCTGAGAAAAAGCGCCGGCTGTACAAATATATTGAATCATTGATGGCGAAGTATGCAAAAAAAATTATTTGTGTTTCCCGGTATGATTATAATCTAGCATGTGCCGTGATGCCTCAGCAGGCCCCAAAACTCCTGGTTCTGCACAACGGCGTTCCGGATCTGGTGGAATATAAAAAATCTGATGGTGCGGTGGTTGATGCCTGGTTGCGGCTTGTTATGGTAGCGCGGTTTTGTCCGCCGAAACAGCAGCTGCAAATAATAGATGCTGTGAACGCACTAGCGGAAATATATCCTGATATTCGGATAAGCCTTACATTGATCGGGGATGGGCCGGAGTTTGAACCAGTACAACAGTATGTCAGCGGGATGAAGCATGGCGAGTTGATTGAATTCCTGGGGGCTAAGGATAATGTGGCAGAACTGCTGCCTGAGTACCATGTCTTTGTGTTGATCAGCGATTGGGAAGGATTGCCTTTAAGCATATTGGAGGCTATGCGTCAGGGCCTACCGGTGATTGCCTCTGATGTTGGGGGTATTCCGGAAACCGTAGAGGATCAGGTCACTGGCTATTTAATTCCGCGTGGCGACCAGGCGTTGCTTCAGGAACGAATTTATCAGTTGTATAAAGACCGAACCCTTTGCTGTCATTTAGGTGAAGCCGGGCGGAAAAAGTATATAACTGAGTTTACAAGTGAATTGATGATGAAGCGTCTACTGGAGGTCTACGAAGAAGTGCTTCAAAAAAAATAACCAGTCGGTCGACTGGTTATTTTTTGGCACCTTCTTTTACCCCTTTATGGCGGAGAACACTGGCAATGGTTTGAAAAAAGATTTGGATAT
>JBOFWE010000296.1:0-1251 GCA_051653465.1 Selenomonadaceae bacterium
CCGCATGGCCAACGCACAGCGTGCGCGTGATATCCGAATGGTATCCCTTGTAAACAGCACCGAAATCCATTGTAACAAATTCTCCGTCAACAATCAACTTTTCCGTCGCAATTCCATGCGGCAGACTGCCGCGAACACCCGAGGCAATAATGGTTGTAAATGCCGGCCGTTCTGATCCCAGCCGACGCATGCACGTTTCAAGTTCAAGGGCTACATCAAGTTCACGCACCCCCGGCTTTATAAACTGCAGAACCTGTTCAAAAGCCCGGTCGCTGATTTCGACCGCCCGACGCAAAAAAGAAAGCTCTTCCGCATCTTTAATCATTCGCAATTCATCAAGTTTGAGCGGCGTATTAAATTCGATACGCTCCGGCAACAATTTGTAGATTGCAGCAAAATCACTGTAGCAAAGGTCCCCACCCTCAAAGCCGACTTTGTGCACGGCATTTTTCTTCATTCTTTCAGCTGCTGCGGCTAAAAGTCCGTCCTTTTGCTCTATGATATAAAAATCACTTGTCTGCTGTTTCGCCTGCTCGATATAACGAAAATCTGTAATGAGCTCCGCATTTGTCGGCGTCACCAACAGCAACGTATCATCTCCGGTAAATCCACTGAAATAATGGAGATTTTCAAGTTTGCTGATGAGTACGGCATCGAGCTGATGCTCACCAAGAAAATTTCGTAGTTTTTTTAATCTAGCTTCCACTGGAAGGCCCCCTTATTTTGTCTTTCTGATGATGATCTCAAGGGCCGCCATGTAGCTGTCCTCTCCAAAGCCGCAGATCTGTCCCATAACAACCGGTGCCAGGACAGAATGATGCCGAAATTCCTCACGCTTATGAATATTGGACAGATGCACTTCAATTGCCGGCACCTCAACGGCCGCCAAAGCATCCCTGATGGCAATACTGTAGTGCGTGAACGCTGCCGCGTTTAAAATAATCCAGTCATAGGCACTAGCCGGAGCTGCCTGAATCGCATCCACCAGCATACCCTCATGATTGGTCTGAAAAAAATCCAGCTGAATCTGCGCCTCAGCCGCGCGGCAGCGCAGAAGTTCGTTGATATCATCGAGTGTCTGCGAACCATAAATTTCCGGTTCCCGCCGTCCGAGAAGGTTCAGATTAGGTCCGTGCAATACAAGCACTTTTTTCAATAAAATCACTGCCTATTCTAAAATAAGTTCTTCGGGAGAATCTCCCGGCTTGCCTTTAGTAGCGAATTTCAAAACTCGTTTCGCCATCAACCATC
>JBOFWE010000297.1:0-2484 GCA_051653465.1 Selenomonadaceae bacterium
TTTCACCACTGCGTCCTCCGGCAAAAGCGCCGCCGGGATTGTTACCCAGGCATCCCGGTTACTGTTTAGTACCCGCACGCTGCCATCCGCATTTTTCTCCACTGCAGCGGCTTTCATGTATTTCCCCGGACTTCCCGTCCTTACCTCCCCCGCAATAAGGGCAATTGCCCGCGCCTGCGGCGGCAGACTTCTGGTTACTGCCGGAGTGTAATATGCCGTCAGCGAATCTCCTTTTTTCAGCTGATCAAAAGCAAGCGGACTTCCATCCGCCGCTTGCAGCACATACGTACCTTCCGCTTTGTTGACAATGATATCCTCATAGGCACCGGTTCCCTTGACTCTGATCCGATTATTCTGGATTTCATCTATCTTCCCACTTGTAAACAACACATCAGCCACCGGCTCCGGCACAGCATTTTGAATCGGGGGCACTGCGGCTGCCCATGTTGTGGACAATTCGACTCCTAAAAATGTAAGTGCCAGCAACAGCCCTATAAAAATTCGCTTCATACAATTCACCTCTTATTATTATTTAACACTTATTGTTGTTTAAGCATCCCTATTATCAATAGTATAGCGTATTTAGTTTCCGCTGACAAATCCTGCCCGGATTTACGTTGTCTGGCTTATCGCCAATAACTTATTTACCCACACCAAGAGCAGCAGGAAATTTCCCCTTCACAAAGAATTACTATCTTATAGGTCCAAAGGACTACTTTAAATTTTATAATACAGTACAGGAGTGTATAGTATGATGCCACAATCATGTCGGGGAAAACTAAAAGCATTGGTTCTTATGATTCTGTTTATGGTATGTATCAATTCTGCCCTAATCTTTGCTGTTCTGCTTCACAATGAATCCGTACGCTCCGACAGCTACCCGGCAACGGCGGCTGCTAACGAAATGGAAAAATCAGTCATTCAGGTTCAGCAGTTTCTCAGTGACATAAGCGCTACCAGGGCCCAGGACGGAAAAGATGACGGCTTTGCCAACGCCGCCGAAAACGCCCAAAGCTTTAAAACCGCTATAAGCGAATATCGTAAACTGAAACCGGAAAAATCCGCCTTTCTTGATCAATACGAACAATCTTTTGATGTCTATTATGCCCTGGGGAAAAAAATGGCGCAGGCCTACATCGATGAAGGCCCCGCCGGTGGCAATCAGTTGATGCCGCAATTCGATGCCCAGTCAGAAACCCTTGCCGATTTCACCGCTAAAATCCGCTTGGAAAGCGAAGGTGAAATGCAGTCAAATCTTGGAAAAATTGATTTTCAGCTGAAGCTCGTGCTGGCAATTGTCCTTGGCAGTGGTTTTGTGACCTTACTGGCAGCTATTTCCCTGATCCGCTTGATCACCACTTCCTTTGCTACCTTAGAGCAGGGAATTGCTGCCGACAGTGACGGTCAGATTCGCCTCAAAGAAATCTCGCTACAGCGAGAGGATGAATTCGGACGCTTCGCGGGGGCACTCAATACGCTCCTGCGTCAGTTCAGCAGCTTTATTCAGCAGGTATCGAGCTTAGCGACAAATCTGACAACCTCCGCCGAAGAACTGAACGCCACCGTCGAACAATCGGCTCAGGCTGCAGATATGGTGGCCGAATCGACAACACAGGTTGCACAGGGAGCGCAGACACAGCTGCAATTGGCACAAAAGACAAAAGAGGATGTAAACCGTATTGCCGATGCAATTAACAGCGTCTCCAGCAATGCCGGATATGTCTCCCAAACGGCGGACCAGACAAACAACACGGCCAGCAACGGCGAACAAACGATTCATCAGGCCGTAGACCAGATGAATATCATTGAAACCAAAACCAATGCCACCGTTGAGGCCATCCATGCGCTCGATGAAAAATCCGGTCAGATCGGTCAAATCATCGAAGTAATTGCTGGAATTGCCGGACAGACAAACCTGCTGGCGCTCAATGCCGCCATCGAATCAGCGCGTGCCGGTGAAGCGGGCCGCGGCTTTGCGGTAGTAGCGGAGGAAATCCGCAAACTTGCCGAACAGTCACAAACAGCAGCCAAACAAATCACCGCCTTAATCAGCGAAGTTCAGCTCAACACCAACCGGGCGGTAACCTTTATGCAGGAGGGAAAACGCGAAGTTGACGCCGGCAGCACTGCCGTGGCCGGAGCCGGACAAAGCTTCAGTGAAATCACTTCCATGGTGCAGTTGATGACAAAAGGCATCAGCGAAATAACCGCGTCAATTGCCGCCGTCACCAGCCATTCGCAAACAATGGTTTATGCTGTCGAAACCATTCACGACGAAAGCCGTCAGGTCAGCGATCAGGCGCAAAGTATCTCTGCTGCGAGTGAGGAACAATCCGCCTCCTTGCAAGAAATTTCAGGAGCCAGCCACAACCTGGCAAAAATGGCAGAAGAACTTCAACGCGCCATCCGGGCCTTTAAAATTTAATTAGCTTACCTGATAACGAGAACAACCGGTCAGATCCAAGGATCCAGCCGGTTGTTTTT
>JBOFWE010000298.1:0-5327 GCA_051653465.1 Selenomonadaceae bacterium
TCTTCACGGCCAGCTCCGAGCGGGCATCACAAGCCAGATGATAGCCCCCAATCCCCTTAATCGCCACGACAGCCCCCTGTCCCAGTCGGTCACGACACGCTGCCAGCACATCCTCGCCGCCGACACAAGTGCCAGCACCATCAAGAAGCTGATAGGAAGGGCCGCAATCGCCGCAGGCATTGGGCTGGGCATGAAAGCGACGGTCAAGCGGATCCTCATATTCCCTTCGGCACTGCGGGCAAAGGGGAAACGAAGCCATTGTCGTCTGCGGCCGGTCATAGGGAACATCACGAACAATCGAATAGCGCGGCCCGCAATTCGTACAATTAATAAAGGGATAGCCATAGCGCCGATCCCGTTTATCGAGGAGCTCCCGCCGGCAATCCGGACAAGTCGCAATATCCGGCGAAATAAGTGTCATCCGCTTACTGCCCGAGGGGCTGGGAGCAATCACAAATCCCGTTTCGGTCTGCAAGGACAGCGCCCGGACCTCAACCGCGGTGATCTGCGATCGCGGCGGAGCCTCGGCTGAAAGCGCCGCCAAAGCCTCTTTGATCGCAGTTTCCTCCCCCTGTATCTCAATCCAGACCCCGGCCGCATCATTAAAGACCAGCCCCGTCAGGTCATACGCTTTTGCCAGCCGATAAACAAAGGGGCGAAAACCCACGCCCTGCACAATGCCAGCAACGCGGATTCCCGCCCGCTTCATAAGATCACCTGTTTTCTCCCGCAAGCAGCTCTGCCGAAACGCCCCATTCCCGCAGCTGCCCGATGGCCATTTTTTTTATTGGTTCAAGCAAGTCCGCCATCGCTGGCGTTAAGCCCACTCCGGCGCCAACAACAAACGGTTTGGCGCCAATCACTACGACTTCCTCTACCGGTTCGCCAATAATTTTCAAAGACGCCAGCACATCCTGGATGCCAAGTTCATGCATCGACAGTTTCTCCTGAAAATACGCCTGCACCTCCGGTCCGGAGAAGCAAAAACAGGTTCCCGGGGAGCCGTTACCATCAATGGCATCGATGACCATAAGCTTTTTGCTGCCGCTTATAAAGCCCAGCAGCTCCATACCAAGGGTGCCCCCGTCAAGCAGCTGTACGCCGCCTGAAAAACGATATTCCCGCTGCAGGGATTCGACTGCACTTACACCGAACCCTTCATCCTGCAACAGAATATTGCCGATCCCGACCAAAGTCACCGTACTCATGCCCGGTCACCGCCTGTTTTTTTAGCGTCTACGCGCCGGCACAGCCAGTCAATCCAGGCCTCAAGCCCCTGATCCTGGCGGCAGGAAACTTCGAGCACCTCTATGCCGGGATGAATCGCCCTGATATCCGCTCCGGCCGCTGCCAGATCAAAATTCGTATAGGGCAGCAGATCAGTCTTGTTCAAAACGGCCGCCGCCGATTCCTTAAACACCAGCGGATATTTGAGCGGTTTATCATCGCCCTCCGTAATGCTGAGCACTACGGCTTTTTCATCTTCGCCGACATTAAATTCCGCCGGGCAGACCAGATTTCCCACATTTTCAATAATCAGCAGGTCGAGCGCCTCAAGATCAAGCTGACCGAGAACCGCCCGGACCATCTGCGCGTCGAGATGGCAGCCGCCACTGGTATTGATCTGAATGACCGGCACCCCATGAATCGCAATGCGATCGGCATCCTTCGAGGTGAACAGATCCCCCTCGATAACTGCCAAAGAAAATTTTTGTTTAAGCCGGGCCATGGTTTTTTCCAGCAGCGAGGTTTTCCCTGACCCCGGTGAGCCCAAAAGATTCAAGGCAAAAACGCCCTTGCTTGCCAGCAGCTGCTGATTTTCAGCCGCAATCTGATCATTCCTGCCTAAAATATCTTCCATTACCTGGATTTCCATCAATCCACCTCCAAATACTCGACCTGCATTTCCCGCCCGGATATAATTTCCAAGGCCCCTTGCCCACAGTCCGGGCAAAAAAAACTTCCTGGCAAAACCCGGCCTTCACGGCCGCAGCTGCGGCAGCGGGCGACTAACGGACAGCGATGAAACAGGAGCTTGGCCGATTCAGCGATCGTCCCCTTGGTCAGCGCCGCGAAGCAAAATTCGAGCGACGAGGTCTCTACGCCGCTCATTTCCCCCAGCAGCAGGCTGACACAGCTGATCCTCGTCGCCTCATTGCGCCGCGCATAGTCAAGAGCGATATCAAGCACCCCCTGCGCAATCGCCATTTCATGCATAAACTCTTCCCCCATCAGGTTAGATGACAGCCTCGAGCCCCTGCTGCGTAAACAGTCCTAAAATATTGCCCAGCGTTGTTTTTTCCGGATTATAATCGATCGTCGTCTCACCGTCATGGGCATGAATATGCACATGATATACTCCCGGCAGGCCGAGCAGTGTCCGTTCCATCTGCTTGGCACTGCCCTCATCATACCCCTTCACAAAAAATTTCAACTGTGTGTTCTTGCCTTGCGCAGCACAGCCGCATGTATTGCACATATTGCATTTCCCTCTTTCTGTAGTCAGTATTTTTTCGGCACATCTTCCTCTTCCATTATATCGTCAAGATCAAGCGGCGGATGCTCCAAAAACTTAATCCCGGAAAACATGCTGGAGCTTTCGCCTTCACCTTCCATAAAGTCCGCGCGGATTGCCATATAAATATGGCCGATGGCAAACAAGAGAATCCCCCAGGCTCCACAGTGATGAATAAAATGCGTGGCAAATTCTCCCCCCACCAGCACATGTACCCAGCTAAACAAAAATGCACCCACACCATTGGGATGAATCATATAATACATGGCAAAACCAGTAAAAAATTCCAGCACCAGCAGCGAGTAAAGCCCCACGTAGGACATTCTCGCAACCGGATTACGCAGATACGGCTTATGTGACCAGCGCAGCATCAGGTAATGCATGGATACGTCAATCGTCGATTTCAAAAAATCTTTTTTGCCAATCCGCGGAAAAAGTCGGTCTCCCTTATTAATGATAAACCCATATATTCTGAAGATAAACACCGCTGACAGAATATAGGCTGCTAAGAAGTGAATCCAGCGAACCCACCCCAGTGACAGCATGTTACTGGCAAAGGTTGGTTCCATGCCAACACCGCCCGACACCGGCTTTGTGATATACAGTCCGGTAATAAAGAGAATCGTAACGCAGCCGACCATCGTCCAATGAAAGGTTCGCAGGAAAGGGCTAAACAGGTAATACACCGTCTTTTGCTGTTGTTCACTCTGTATCATCATCAGTTCCTGCTATGAAAAAAATCATAGCTTTTCCTTTCTCTTTTTTATCCACCATTTCATAAGGCAGGCCCACTATTCCTTGCGCACACCTAAATAAGGATCCGTTGTCACCACATTAATTTTACGGCCCGCAGCATTATACATATGCGTCGCACAGGCCATACAAGGATCAAACGAGCGCACCACCTTCAATATTTCCAGCGGCTTATCGGCAATTTTCACTTTTGTGTCCATCATTGCCTTTTCATATGGCCCATGGCCAGCCTTGCTGTCGCGTGGACAGGCATTCCAGGTAGTCGGAACAACCGCTTGATAGTTTTCGATCTTCGCATTTTTTATCGTCACCCAGTGACTCAGCGCTCCGCGCGGTGCTTCGTAAAGACCTACCCCACGGCATTTTTCCGGCCAGGTTTCCGGACCCCACTTTTTATTTACGGCCACCGTCGTGTCGCCATCTTTTATATTTTTTATCAGTTTATCATAAAAATACTTGTTGATATACGCATTGAGCTGGGCCTCCAGTGCCCGCACGGCCGTGCGGCCTACCATCGTCGTCATCCAGGCTTCCGGCATCAGATGCAGCACCCGGGAAACCGCTTCAATCTGTTCAACAATCATCGCTTCCGCCCAGGTCGGCTTATCTATCACGCCTTTTTTCACCTTGGTGTAAATGATGATATAGCGTGCCAGCGGTCCAACCTCGGCCATTTTACCCCGCCATTTCGGCGTCTTCAGCCAGGAATACTTTCCGTCCTCATCAAGGGTTTTCCAGTCAGTTGCCGTCCCCTCCTTCGGTCCGGTATATTTGGGCTTTGTCACGCCGTCAAACGGGTGCAGATCACGCCCCGGAGCCTCCGGATATTCATACCAGGAGTGTTCGACCCCTTCACTGAGCACCTCGGGATCAGCAAGATCCTCGGGTTCAAATTCGTAAAAGCGGGCATTGGCAATTCCCTTGCCAAAATCTTCAACAACACCATTGCAGCGCAGCAATAGATTCTTATGAAATTCACCATTGCTGGTCCCGGAATATGTTTCCTCCGGATAATCGCCAAAGCCCAGCACCCGTTCCTTTGCCAGACCGCCGCCGTCAACATAGCCTTTTTGCACATACTGATGCCCAATGGCCAAAAGATCCGGCAGATAATACTGATCGACGAGATTAATCGTCGTGTTGATCGCCCGCTCGACAATCTGCAGCCGTTCGGTATTGATCGGAGCATTCATGTCTTCCATCGAAATAGAACAGGGCATGCCACCGACCGCATACATCGGATGAGGGTTTTTGCCTCCGAATACGACGTGCGTGATGACAATTTCCCGCTGCTTGTCCAGCATTTCGAGATAATGAGCCACCGCCATCAGATGTACTTCCGGCTCAAGCAGCTGATAATCGGGATGATCCCACCACTGCGCTGCAAAAATCCCCAGCTGTCCACCATCGACAATGCCCTTGAGCTTCGCCTGGATTTCTCTGAAATAGGCAGCCGTAGCCTTAGGCGATTCCTTCGGATAGGCTTCCGTCACCGATACCGGAGCCTTGACCGGCAATCGGTAGGTTTCAAGCACTGTGTTTTGCAGCGCAGCCGTTTTTGCCGGATCGGCTTTTAGGGCTTCCAGCGGACTGACCCAGTCAAGAGCATGCAGATGATAAAAATGAATCAGATGATCCTGTACCGTCTGAGTAGCCGCCATAATATTGCGAATGTAATTGGCATTGCGCGGAATTTTTATTTCCAGGGCATCTTCTACGGCCCGCAAAGAGGCCAGGGCATGCGCCGTCGTGCATACGCCGCAGATTCGCTGAATGTAGGCCCAGGCATCGCGTGGATCACGCCCGTTCATGATCAATTCAAGTCCCCGCCAGGCCGTGCCGCTTGACAGGGCATCCTGCACTTTCCCGGTCGCTTCATCGACCTTGATTTCCACCCGCAGATGTCCTTCTATTCTGGTTATCGGATCAACTACCACTCGCTTCATTCATCATACACATCCTTTTCCGGTTCATATTCGACCGGCTTCTTTTCCGGATCGAGATCATATCTGGCCCGCTTCTTCTTCTGCACTACCGACATGGCAATATGCCCGCCAAC
>JBOFWE010000299.1:0-4972 GCA_051653465.1 Selenomonadaceae bacterium
CCAGCACGGACTGGACGTGGATTTCCTCAGACAGCAAGTACGGTAAGTTTTTTGCTCCGGAACGAATCCGGGTAGTTACCAGTGTAAAAGATGTTCCGGTGGAAATAGAGGCCTGGACCAAAACCGTTTATACGTATGAAGGCGCAGCCGAAACGATTAATAATTACGGGATCGCATCGGTGATTCCCAATCCCGCATCACTCAACTACAGCCTGGCCCGCGTCGTGATCAATCCCCAAAATCGGACCTTGACGTATGCGCAGGAAATTTTTTATGACAGCAAAGGCAATGTTCTCTGGTCGAAAAATGATGCCAAGGTGACGGCGAAGGAAATCAATTCGCGGGCCTTTGATCAGGATTTTTACTGCATCATCGTCGATCAGGTATTTAAAATGGATGAATTCTCGAAAATCAGTGCCAGCGACCGCTGGCTGACGCTCTGGCAGGAAAATTCTGCCGATGGCGGCGTGGTCGTCTGCTGGGCGGATACAGCTTCCTTGCGCATGCACGGCGAGAACGCTGTTGTCTGGGTCTGGGAAGATACGCGCAATCCGGCCGGAGTGACAACGGAAATCCGCTATCGCAAAAAGGCCTATAATCTTTCCCAGGGAACGGCCAAGGTCATTCGCTATGACTTCTGGAGTGATAAGACCGGCTGGACGAAAAAGGAAGATGATCTGGACAATCGCTACTATTCGATTATTCCCGACAGCAATGAAGATGTCGGCGCCCGGGTGCTCAAGCAATATGTGGAAACCCATAAGGATTGGGCTTATCGCTATGCAATTCCCGAAGATCCGATAACCGTGCCGGCTCCGGCACCCGCTCCGGCAGCTGTGACGCCGCCGTCAGCAAATTAAAAAATTTATACGAAGCCAAAGCCCGGACTGATTGCAGTCCGGGCTTTGGCTTTTTACCACTTATTTGCTGATCATAAATGTGCCCAGCAGACAGAAGATAACACCGATAACCTGACGGGGACTTAGCATCTCACGGTAGACCATCATCCCCAGAAAAATCAGCAGCAGCGAAACGGCCGCATTGACAAGCAGGGATCCCGTATTGACTTTCCAGCCGCAGCGGTAGAGCAGAATATAGCCAAGCTCGATGCCGATCAGCGAGAATCCCAGGAGAATGCTCGTCCAGCTGAGCTGCGGCAGATCTTTTGTCAGATTGTTGCCGCTGACGGCATAGGCAAAAACGACGCTGAAAAAACTTACCGCATAGGAAACCGACAGCGACAGCCAGGTATTGGCTGTCAGTGGTGTGCTTTTTGTGGACAGATGATAAAAGATATTAGAAATGATGATCAACACCAACGGCAGATAGTGGTTCATTCTCATCACCCCGTTTGTTTAAGTTCTTTTCCATATAGATGTGCGGGCAGTCCTCGTCGAGATATACCTCGCCTGCTGCCCGGTAGCCTGATTTTTCATAAAAGGATCTTGCCTGCACTTGCGCGGACAAGCCGATCATGCGCCCGCCTTCAGCCGCGATGTTTTTTTCAGCTATGTCCAGCAGGAGCTTACCGATGTGACGGCCGCGCTGGTCTTTGGCGACCGCAATCCGCCCGAGAATATATTTTCCGCTAACCGTCTCATCCCTGTAATAACGGCAGACGGCAAGGGAGTGGTCCCGCTCATAAAAAACCAGGTGGACAGCACGGTTGTCGATATCATCGAATTCGTTTTTGAAGTGCTGCTCATTGACAAAGATGTCTTCGCGTAATTTTTTTGCTTCCGGGGGCAGGTTTGTAAATTTTTTGTACATCATATGCAATTCCTCCTAAAAAAAAGGCACCCAGAACCAAACCTTATGGTGCAATGCTGCACCGTACCTACGGTTTGATTATGAGTGCCTTGAAGTGCCTTCATCCGGTGACAAAGACACAAGCGTTCTATTCAGATTTCACTATCATGGTATCAATCCAGGTGGTATTTGTCAAGGGCCAATGGTGCCTAAGGCCTGTCAGACTTGCCCGAATGCAGCAATTGTGTTAAAATATCCAACTAGAGGGATAGAATGCCTGCTGCCTGATTTTGTGCTGGCGGCTTCTGTGCCGAAACATCTTCCTTTATGCAAGATAAAGGGTTTAACGTGTGGCTGTAGCTCAGACGGATAGAGCGGTTGCCTCCTAAGCAATAGGCCGCAGGTTCGACTCCTGCCAGTCACACCATGAAAAGTAAAGCCTCCCAGATTCGGGAGGCTTTTTTTATTTATAATGGTCTTTATTTTGGCGTTAAACTAAAAGTTGGTAATTTTAAATATGCAACGAAGGGATAAAGCATGACGAAATTGAAAAAATATGGGGGTTTCTTTGCTTTTTTATTAGCAATGGCAATTTTCCTGTATCTTGGCAATACCTCTGTTAATTATAAGTCAGAGCAGCCTGAATCTTCGGCAGAAATTCAAAAAATATCAAGCAGTGACGGCGATTCGGATTTTATTCGGTCAATAGAGAAAAAACCGTATTACATAAACTGGGAAAGCTCCAGATTGCTTGTAACGATGTTTGCACTGTTGGAACAACCGTCGCCCGATATTATGACTGTTTTTGAGGATAAGATTGCCAAACTGCCCGATGCAACAGAATATTATCTGGCCTCGTATCAATTGGCTGATCATATGGACTGTAAACTTCTATGGGTTTCCAATACATCAAGTTTTTCGTTGGGAGCGGATTTTTATGGACCGAATAGTTCCGTGGTTCAGCTGGAAAGTATTTTACAAGAAAAATTAGGCAGTCCAGACCGGCAGGAATCGGAAAATGATCAGGTTGTCTCTTATTGGCTCGGCAAACGATACCGGGATCAAGAGTATACAATCATCTGTAAAAAACGTGTAATGCCCACGGGTGAAATTGAGTGGGAAATAAATATTCATCCTCAAATTTATCATTGAATTTGGGAATGAGGTGGCCAATCGTTACTTACTTGTAAAAAGTAGCTAGATCTTTAACAAGAAATATTAAAAAATAGATGATAGCAGCAGTATTGCGATATAAAGGAGTGGTTTTCATGAAGGTAACGGTTATTGTGGATAATATCATTTCGCCTGAAATAAAAAAACCTTTATTGGCCGAGCATGGATTGTCCTTATTGCTTGAAGTGGATGATTATAAAATTTTGTTGGATAGTGGTCAATCGAATATTGTCACCCATAACTTAGCATTACTAGGAGTTCATCCTAATCAATTGAATGCTATGGTTATTAGTCATGGACATTATGATCATACAGGTGGGGTGCCACATATCTTAAGACAAAGAGCAAATGCTATAAATATTTATGCGCATGACGAAATTTTTAAACGCCGTTATGCCGTTAATAAAAATGGCACCAGATATATTGGAATTCCTTTTTTGCAAGCAGAAAGTCTTTCGTTAGGGGCGCAATGGAATTTTCATACGAAGCCAATAGAAATCATTCCGAACTTATGGTTTAGTGGTACAATTCCCCGTAATACTGATTTTGAAAGGGGCGATTCTAGATTTGTGGCACAAGATAAAAACCAACAAAAGTTTCAGGACAACCTGTTGGACGATACAGTTCTTTATTATATCAGTAAGACTGGATTAATCGTTATAAGTGGGTGTGCTCATTCTGGAGTTATAAATATCATAGAAAGAGGACTTGCTCTTACCGGGAGTACCAGACTTGCCGGGTGGATTGGCGGCACACATTTAGGTGCTTCTCCGCAGAAGCAGCAAAAAGAAACGATACAAGCCTTGCGAGAATATAATCCGGAATTTATTTTTACTAGTCATTGTACAGGATTTTCTATTATGGCGGAATTACAACGAGAATTTGGAGCGAAATTTATGCCAGCATTTGTAGGAAATACAATAAATATTATATAAAAGACAAATCAATATATTCTAAATGAAAAATAGAGGCTAAGAATTTTGGTTGATGCAAGAGCTGTATTTACAGGTAGAAGCAGAGGTTGTTTTTAAACCATAAGGCGTGTAAAGGGGATTCGACATGAAAATTCAGGTAGCACAGATGACAGATCTTGATCTCGTAAAAGACATAACAGATCAGACCATCCGGGAGATTTATTCGTTCTATTATCCCGCCGGGGTAGTTGAATTTTTTCTTGCGCATCACAACCGGGAAAATTTGTTGCGTGATATAAACGCGCAGCTTGTCTTTTTATTGTTTTCGGGAGAAAAAAGCATTGGCACAGTTACGGTGAGAGGCAATGAGATTTGCCGATTGTTTGTGCGCCCATCTTATCAAAAAAAAGGCTTTGGACAGCATTTGCTGCATTTTGCAGAACGTAAAATATTTGAGAACTATGATGCCATTTGCCTGGATTCTTCATTGCCTGCCAAGGGAATGTATTTAAAATATGGTTATCATGAAATATCGGCGCAATCGATACGACTCAAGAATAAGCAGGTGCTTTGCTATGATGTGATGAAAAAGTGCAGGCCGGATGATGGCTTATATGGCGGGAAGATTTTTACGGCAAAAGAAAATTCGGCAAATGGCGAAGTGAACCGGCAAACGATGTTTTATTATCATCAGCAGGGCATGCTTGTATGGGCTGAATATTCGGGAGGCGATATCATAAAAGGATATTTATCCGGGAAAGTTCTTGCTGATAACTCGTTGGAATTTTATTATCAGCATATGAATACCGGCGGTGAAATACGGCTAGGAAAATGCCACAGTACGCCAGTTTTTCTGGCAGATGGCAGGCTTGAACTGCGGGAAGAGTGGCAATGGCTCGATGGGGATCTTTCGCCAGGGACATCGGTTATTATTGAAAAACAACTTTAGCGGCAGTTTGTAACGAGTCAATGTGAGGGACTTTTTTTAGGTATTGTCCGTGAATTCGGCTGTAGCAAATTCAATAAAATTATTCAGCAGCGGGCTTTGCCACTTGTTCTTAAATAGCAGCAGCTGCAGGAGCAGGGGCGCGGGCGGCGCTATATCCTTTATGTGCAGCACCTGAAGCTGCGTTGTT
>JBOFWE010000300.1:0-13948 GCA_051653465.1 Selenomonadaceae bacterium
CCTAAATCTGGAGAAACAACAACGACATCTTCCAGGTCTTTTTCCTGGATATACTTGGCAAGAACCGGAGCTGCAGCAAGATGATCGACTGGGATATCAAAGAAGCCCTGAATCTGTCCGGCATGTAAATCAACCGTGATCACGCGGTCTACACCGGCAGTGGCCATGATATTAGCCACAAGCTTAGCGGAAATCGGTTCACGACCGCGGGTTTTGCGATCCTGGCGTGCATAAGCGTAATACGGAACTACCGCCGTAATGCTGCGGGCCGAAGCTCGCGTGCAGGCATCTACCATGATCAAAAGCTCCATCAGATTATCATTTACTGGTTGGCAGGTAGGCTGAATAATGAATACATCCTTGCCGCGCACGCTCTGACTGATCAGCACCTGCGTTTCGCCATTGTTGAAATGACCGACCGTAGCCTTGCATAATTCTACTCCGATATGTTCGCCAATTTTTTCGGCAAGTTCTGGATTCGCATTACCTGTTAGAATGCATAATTTCCCAGTATCAAGTGTCATTTTGTTAAAATCCTCCAAATCGTATTTAAATATTTTTCCCGGCTGCAGGCTTGTCCCCGCAAACCATGATCTATGTACAGCGGTTGCCCGCATGTAACCTATTTTCTCTTGTCGGCCCAGTCCTCAATATTGCGCTGCCGTTCGCGGGCAACCGCCAAAGCGGCTGGTGGCACATCTTTGGTAATCGTCGATCCGGCAGCTACATAGGCTCCTTTGCCAACTTCTACCGGAGCCACAAGATTCGAATTACAGCCCACAAAAGCATCATCCGCAATAACCGTGCGGTATTTATGTTTGCCGTCATAATTGACAGTAATTGTCCCACAGCCCATATTGACCCCACTGCCGATATCCGTATCCCCAATATAGCTCAAATGCGGCAGTTTGCTGCCCTCACCGACCGTTGAGTTTTTGACTTCAACAAAATTGCCGATTTTAACTCCAGCTGCAAGCTTTGTATTTGGCCTTAAGTGAACATACGGTCCCATGACCACACCACTTGCGATCTCACACTCATGTGCATACGAAAAATGTGCCGTAACCTGATCACCGATTTTTGTATCGGTAAAGCGGCTATTCGGACCAATTTCACAGTTTTCACCAATGGTCGTTGCGCCTTCCAGCCAGGTAAACGGATAAATCACCGTATCGCGGCCGACCGTAACCTGCGCATCGATATAAGTCGTATCGGGATCCATAAGCGTAACGCCCTGCTCCATCAGTTCAATATTTTTCCGGCGGCGCAGAATTTTCTCTGCTCCGGCAAGCTGTACTCGCGAATTTATTCCCAGCGTCTGTTCATAGTCATCCGCCGCTACTGCCCATATTTTCTCGCCATCTTCGCGTAAAATTTCCAGCACATCCGGCAAGTAATATTCACCCTGAGCATTATCACAGCTGACCTTCGCCAAAGCGCTAAACAGCGACTGTGCCTCAAAGCAATAAATTCCAGAATTGACCTCATTGACTTTCAGTTCTTCCGGTGATGCATCCTTATGCTCAACAATTTTCGCCACGGTTCCAGAAGCCGTGCGGATGATCCGGCCGTAACCGGAAGCATCCGGCATGACGGCCGTCAGAACAGTTGCCTTGGCGCCAATTGCCTTGTGTTCATCATAGAGGCGCTTGAGCAAATCTCCGGTCAAAAGCGGCGTATCTCCGCACAGAACCATGACCGTGCCAGTTTCATTTTTCAGCAACGGTCCGGCCTGCATAACCGCATGGCCAGTCCCCAACTGTTCCTTCTGCTCAACAAATTCAGCCTGCGATCCAATGGCCGTTTTTACTGTCTCCCCGCCAAAGCCGACGATGACAACGCTCCGCTCGGATCCGGCTGCAGCCGAAGCATCGAGTACATGCTGTAACATTGATTTACCGCCGACGCGGTGTAAAACTTTTGGTAATGCTGACTTCATGCGTGTTCCCTTGCCAGCAGCCAAGACGACTGTCACTAATCCTGCCATAGATAAAATTTCCCCCAATTCATCCTATACCGGAAATACGAAAGACTCTAGGTCTTCTTCCGATTGACTAGAGCCCTTCATTCTAAACTATTCATAACAAATTCAAAATTGTGCTGCATCATTTTTAGTCGTTCTTACCTATTGTAAAAATTATTTCCCAATTTTGCAAGCCTTATTTACCCTGCTCTGCTGTTTTTTTGACGATCAGAGCAAAAAAAGCATAGGAACTCGTCCCTATGCTCAAAAAAACTATTTTTTTCGTTTTGCCTGCTTGCCCTTTAAGGCTTCCATGCTATTGAGCAGCGTATGTTCCGATTTTTCCATATGTTCCTCTGAGGCCCGCTGCGCCTCAATAACATCTCCCTGGGCAATCGCTTCCACAATCCGGCGATGCTCTTCCAAGGTTTCTTTCAGCCGCCCGGGGAAGGACATGGACGTGGCCCTAAAACGTGTCAACTGTTCCCGCAGGTTCGATATGATGCCAACCAAACGCGTGTTGCGGCTTGCCTGGTAAAGGATATCATGAAACTCTGTATCCGTTTCAACAATTTTTTCCATATCATCTTTTTCAATGTATTCACTAATCATGACGAGCAATCGCTGCATCCGTTCGAGTTCTTCATCCGTGATGCGTTCAGCCGCCAGGCCACTGGCAAGAGAATCCAGGGATGTCCTGATTTCAAAAACTTCATTGACATCACGAATCGAAAGATTTGCCACATATGTGCCACGGCGCGGCATCATAATGACATAGCCTTCCAGTTCGAGCTTGCGGATTGCTTCCCGTACAGGGGTCCGGCTTACGCCAAGTTCTTCCGCCAGCTGAATTTCCATCAGTCTTTCCCCTGGTTTTAATATGCCTTTGCGAATCGCCGCCCGCAGAGTCTCACATACGACTTCGCGCAGCGGCTGATAACTATCCAGTCTAATCGGTGCTAATCTGTTCTCCATCTTTAACCCCTCAATTTCTGCTAATGGTCTTGGTCACAAATACCTGTGCTGCAGTCTTTTTTGTCAATTCAGCAGCAATGGCACTGGCCTGCTGCTCTGTCGTCGCCAAAGCAAATACCGTTGAGCCACTGCCCGACATCAGACTCGCCAGAGCGCCGCATTTACACATAATTGTCTTATACTTTTGAATTTCTTCATACTTATTAATAGTAACACTTTCGAGCACATTGCACAACAATTGACTGATCCCCTTGAGGTCTCCACCTTCAAGGCAATCGATTACAGCCTTTGTATCTGGATGAACGGCAACCTGCTCCGGCTTGTAGTTCTGATAAACCCAGGCAGTGGATACATCAACTGCCGGTTTGGCCAAAACAACAAAGCATTCCGGCATATCCGGCAGACGGGTCAGCCGCTCGCCGCGCCCCTCAGCCAGCATAGTCCCGCCACAAATGCAAAACGGTATATCTGAACCAATTTTTTCCCCTAAAGCACAGAGCTGCTCTGTTGTCAGCTGCAGGGAAAATAGTTCATTCATCCCCCGCAAAACAGCCGCCGCATCCGCACTGCCGCCCGCCAGCCCCGCCGCCATGGGGATTCTTTTTTTCAGTCCGATATACACTCCACTGGCGATTTTATATGTAGTAAGGACAAGCTCCGCAGCCCGATACGCTAAATTGCGGGAATCAACCGGCAGACCGGGCTTGTCACAGACAAGTTCAATTCCCCGTGCCTGTTTTTTCAGGCATATTTCATCAGCCAGTCCCACACTCTGCATAATCATGGCCACCTCATGATAGCCGTCTGCCCTCTTTCCCAAAATATCAAGCGTTAAATTTATTTTTGCATACGCATTTATCTTTAGCATTTTCAGCACATCCAGTTTCTATATTAATTCTATGTAGAATTTTATCAATTTTTGGGTAAATCAGCAAGTATTTCCTCAAGAATTGCTGTCTGGTCGAGCTTGACAATTCCCCCTTAGTATATGATAATGATTTTCAAATAGCGCAGTCGAGGGAAATATATTATAATATAAAGGAACACAGTCTGTCCCTATTGATAAAATATAAAAACAAAGATAACGCCAGCCTGTCCCAAAGCTGACGGGAGGAATTTATATGAAAAAAAAGACTTTAAAAATCGGCGGAATGAGCTGCACGGCTTGTGCCAGCCGCATTGAGCGCCGCTTAAAAAAAACTCCCGGCATTGAAACCGCCAGTGTAAATTTTGCGACCGAAACCCTGACAGTAGAAATTGATGAAAAACAGCTTTCCTGGGAGGGTGTCCGGCTGGCTGTAGAAAAATCAGGGTACAGTATTCTTGAGGATAAAGCCACGGCAAAACCAGCTTCCAGCCGGGCCCGACAACTGCTGCTGCTCTTACTTTCCTTAGTGTTTGCTGTCATCCTGCTGTCTGTTTCAATGGGACATATGCTGGGACTCAACCTGCCAGAAACGATTGACCCGGAAGTTAATCCCCTCATCTTTTCCTTGGTCCAGCTAGCGCTGGTCCTGCCGATTGTCCTGGCCAATTACAAATTTTATACCATTGGCTTTCGCACCCTGATGCAGTTAAGTCCCAATATGGATTCTTTGGTCGCGGTCAGTACGAGTGCCGCTATTGCTTACAGTCTCTTTGGCACCCTGGAAATCGCTTGGGGCAATACCGATTATGCGATGCACCTTTACTTTGAATCAGCGGGCACGATTCTCGCCCTGATCGCACTTGGAAAATATCTCGAAACGCTGGCCAAGGACAAAACTGCCGGGGCCATTAAAGCGCTCTTAAATTTGGCCCCGAAAACAGCGGTTGTCTTTATTGACGGTGAAGAAAAAAACATTGCCGCAGCCGAGCTGCAATGCGGGGATATCATCGTCGTCAAGCCTGGTGAAGCACTACCCGTCGACGGCGAAATTATTGAAGGTTCTACGGCCATCGACGAATCGCTGCTGACGGGAGAATCCCTGCCTGTCGAAAAGCAAATCGGGGACAAAGTCATTGGTGCTTCAATTAATACGAGCGGATTTTTTAAATATAAGGCAACCGAAGTCGGCGATGCCACGGCTTTAGCCCGCATTATAAAAATTGTGGAAGATGCCCAGGGGTCAAAAGCTCCCATCGCAAAACTCGCCGACACCGTAGCCGCCTATTTTGTGCCTATTGTCATGCTGCTGGCAGTGATATCGGCCATTACTTGGCTGCTTGCTGGAGAGTCGTTGCTCTTTGCCCTGACTATTTTTATTACGGTCTTAATCATTGCCTGTCCCTGTGCGCTTGGCCTGGCTACGCCAACAGCAATTATGGTTGCCTCCGGCAAAGGCGCTGAAAATGGTATCCTTCTCAAAAGCGGTCCGGCACTTGAGGCTGCCCATCATGTCGACACCGTCGTCTTCGATAAAACCGGAACCATAACAGAAGGGCGCCCATTTGTCACTGATATTATCACCGAAGGCATTGGCCAACTGTCCCTGCTGACACTTGCTGCCAGCATTGAAAAAGGCTCGGAGCACCCACTCGGCCGGGCGATCTGCGAGGAAGCAAAAAAGAAAAATCTTCCTTTACAGCCAGTCGCTGCATTTCTGTCAATTCCTGGTAAAGGAATTGAGGCCTTAATGAATTCACAGGCGCTGCGGGTAGGAAAGCAATCCTGGCTAGAAGAAGAAGGCATTGCCATCAGTAAATCACTTAGTAAAAATGCCTTTGAACTTGCTGCTGAAGGGAAAACGCCAATGTTTGTGGCCCTTGGCCCAACCTGCAAGGGCATTATTGCCGTAGCTGACAGGATAAAATCCGGTAGCCGCGAAGCAATTGCCGACCTAAGAACACTCGGGCTCGACGTCATCATGCTGACTGGAGATAATGAGCAGACCGCACTGACAATTGCCCGGCAGGCCGGTATCATTCAAGTGCGCGCCGGCGTACTGCCCGAAGATAAAGCTCGCGAAATTCAGCTGTTACAGGCCCGCGGACGAACCGTAGCCATGGTAGGCGACGGCATAAATGATGCTCCCGCACTGGTCCGGGCAGATGTCGGCATGGCCATCGGTTCGGGCACAGATGTCGCAATTGAAAGTGCCGACATCGTGTTGATGCACAATGATCTGCGCGATGTCGTTGCTGCCATCCGGCTCAGCCGAGCCGCCATGAAAAACATTCGGGAAAATCTGGCTTGGGCATTTGGCTATAATATCATCGGGCTGCCAGTGGCAATGGGCCTGCTTTATAGTTTTGGCGGGCCGCTGCTCAATCCGATGATTGCTGCTGCCGCGATGAGTCTCAGCTCGGTTTCCGTGCTTGCCAATGCCCTGCGACTGCGAAAATTTAAATTTGATCCGATGAAATAAAAGGAGGAATATCTGATGAAAAAAATATACATTGATGGCATGAGCTGTGACCACTGCACCGCTCATATCCGCGAAGCCCTCGAGGCGCTTGACGGCGTCGGACGTGTACTTGAGGTCAGCCTCAGTGGCAAATACGCGCTGATTGAAGGGTCAGCAAGCGACGATGCGCTCACCGCCGTCATTGAAGAAGAAGGTTATGATGTAATCCGCATTGAATAGAAATCGTTGAAAAAAGACAGCATCCTGGCAAAAAATTATCGAATTTGTCTGCCAGATGGCTGTCTTTTTCTGTTTTTATTTGTTTTTTATTCCATTTCTATTGAACTCGCCAAACGTCTGACTTATAATTATATTATAATAGATAATCCTATATATTAGAAAGGAATGATTTTCCATGAGCATCGACCCGCTTATGCTTTCGCGATGGCAGTTTGCCATCACCACGATCTATCATTTTTTCTTCATCCCGGTAACGCTCGGCCTGTCGATCTTTATCGCCCTGTTGGAAACGCATTATGTGAAGACTCGCAGCCAGCATACGCTCTCACTTGTCCGCTTTTTTGGCACGCTATTCTTAATTAATTTTTCTATGGGAGTGGTAACCGGTATCGTCCAGGAATTTCATTTCGGCATGAATTGGTCTGAATATTCCCGCTTTATGGGCGATATTTTCGGAGCTCCGCTGGCACTGGAAGCTTTGACCGCCTTCTTTCTGGAATCTACTTTCCTTGGGATCTGGATGTTTGGCTGGGATAGGTTGTCTCCACGCCTGCACTGCCTGACGATCTGGATTGTCGCTTTTGCTAGCAATTTATCGGCTTTTTGGATTTTGGTAGCTAACTCGTTTATGCAGCATCCCGTTGGATTTGTTTTAAATAACGGCCGGGCTGAGATGAACGATTTTCTGTCGCTAATTACAAATCCTTATGTATTCGGACAATACACACACACCTTTTTTTCTGGCATAGTCACAAGCGGCGCCCTGGTCGTTGCCGTCAGTGCCTATAAGCTGCTCCAGCGAAGCAGCAGTGAAAAATTTCAAACAAGCTTGAAATTCGGGCTCGTCTACGCTCTTGCGGGCTTGTTTGCTGTCATGGGCACCGGCCATCTGCACACGCAGTACATTGCCCGTGTCCAGCCCATGAAACTCGCCTCGGTTGAAGCCCTTTGGGAAACGGCTGATCCGGCCCCCTTCGGGATTGTAGCCGCAATTGATACCAAACAGCAAAAAAATTCCTTTGAGCTCGGTGTTCCAAAAGCCCTGTCCTTTCTCGTCTACAATGAACCTCAAGGAGAAATCAAAGGCATCAAAGAACTGCAGCAGGCAGCCGTAAGACAGTATGGCCCTGGCTACTATATCCCTGATGTCCAAAATATGTTTTGGAGTTTCCGCATCATGATTGCCGCTGGTGTAATTCTGACAGGCGGTCTTCTCGCTGCCGGCTGGCTGCTGATCAGAAAAAAACTCTGGTCACAGAAAGTATTCCTTAAACTGCTTGTAGCAATGCTGCCCCTGCCCTATATCGCCAACTCTTTTGGCTGGTACGTCACCGAAGCCGGCCGGCAGCCGTGGATTGTGACCGGGCTACAAAAGACGGGCGCTGCCGTATCGCCAAATATTACATCATCCGAAGTTTGGTTGACAATGATCGGCTTTACCCTCGTCTATCTGCTATTGGCAATTGCCGCGATCTATATTTCTGTGAAATTCATTCAAAAAGATTCCAGCCCAGCATCCGAAGGGGGGAGAAAGTAATGGATTTAAATGTTCTTTGGTTTATTTTAATCACCGTTTTATTTGCCGGCTTCTTTTTCCTTGAGGGTTTTGACTATGGTGTTGGTATTCTACTCCCGTTTGCTGCCCGTAGCGATACAGACCGCCGAATTTTATTGCAAAGCATTGCTCCGGTTTGGGATGGCAATGAGGTCTGGATGATAACAGCCGGGGGGGCTTTGTTTGCTGCCTTTCCGCACGTCTATGCCACAATGTTCAGCGGCTTTTATCTGGCTCTCTTTCTGCTCCTGCTGGCCTTGATTGTCCGCGGGGCTGGCTTTGAATTTCGCAGCAAACGCGAATCTGCCTGCTGGCGCAGCTGCTGGGACTGGCTGATATTCTTCGGCAGTGCTGTACCGGCTCTGCTCTGGGGTATTGTCGTCACCAATCTTTTGCAGGGGATGCGCATCAATGGACAGATGATTTACACCGGCACTTTTTTTGATCTGCTCACGCCCTATACACTAATTGGCGGCCTGACATTCTTTCTCGTCTTCACCTTCCACGGGGCATCTTTTCTGACACTGCGCCTGGATCATTCCGAAAAGGTGGAGGCCCTGCGACGTATAGCCAAAAAAATCGGTCTTCTGACCGCTCTTGTATTTGTACTGTTCATGGGCATGACGGCATCTGCCACTGACCTCTTTACTAAACCTGCAGCGATGGCCCTGTTTTTTGCGGCAGCTGCCTTTTTCCTGGCTGCTATCGCTGCCGTCTCCGGAAAAAAAGACACAACCGGCTTTACTTTAAGCTCCCTGGCTATTGTCAGCACAACAGCGGCTTTCTTTACCGCTCTTTTCCCACGGCTAATGGTGTCGAGCCTCAACCCTGAATGGAGTCTTACCATTTATAACTCTTCCTCCTCGACTTACACCCTGCAGATTATGACGATTGCCGCCTTCTGCATTTTGCCGATTGTCCTGATTTATCAGGGTTGGACCTATTGGATTTTCCGTAAACGCATCAACGAAAAACACTTGGAGTATTGATTCATATGATGAAACATCCCCTGGCGGCCGAGTTACGGCCGCACAAACAAAGCATTGCCGGCTTAACTGCGCTGAGTGCTTTAAATGCGCTGTGCATTGGCGCCTTTACCTGGCTCCTTGCCAAAACCTGCGCTAATGCCTTTTTTGCCGGACTCAACCTAACAAAAGCAGCACCTTTTCTTTTGGTGCTGCTTTTGCTTGCTGTCCTTCGACTCTATAGCGAACGACAGCTTCAGCTAAGAGCAAAAAAACTTTCCTTGGCCGTGCAGACAGCTCTTCGCTCGCGTCTGACAACGAAACTCCTTCAGGATGGCCCCCAACAAACAGGCTATCAGGATAGCGGCGATTTTGTCCTGCTGCTGACCAGTGGCGTTGATCATATCGACCCCTACTTCAGCCAGTTTCTGCCGCAGATGGTCACAGTCGCAGTCCTGCCGTTGCTGTTATTATTATCCATATTGCCATTCGACCCGCTTACTGGCGCCGTTTTTGCGGTTACTGCCCCGCTGCTGCCATTTTTCCTCTATCTGATCGGAAGACTCTGCGCTGCGGCCAGTGCCCGGCAGTGGCAGACGTTATCAGCCATGGGACGCAGTTTCACAGAGCTGCTGCAGGGACTGCCGACATTGAAAATTTTCAACCGCAGTCAGCAGCAGCTGGCATTCGTCGAACAGCTGGGGCATGATTTTCGTGAGGCTACACTAAAAGTACTGCGTATTGCCTTTCTTTCGGCGTTTGTCCTTGAACTGACAGCCACGTTGAGCATCGCTGTTATTGCTGTGCTTATCGGGCTACGCCTGTTAAATGGAACATTATCCTTTGAAACCGGTTTTTTTGCTTTATTGCTTGCCCCCGAATTCTACCGTCCGCTGCGCCAAAGTGGCACTGCCTTCCACCAGGCGATGACCGCCCTGGCGGCTGCCGATAAAATTTATGCCAGACTAACCGGTTCAGATGTACCCGTTAAACCAGCCTACCAAGGGAAAAGCTCACCGGCAATACGACTGGAAAATATTTCATTTTCCTATGGGCGGCAGAAAAAAAATGCTGTCGACAAAATATCCCTGGCACTTCCGCCAGGGAAAATCACCGCTATCGTCGGCCGTAGCGGAGCCGGCAAATCGACAATCTTTCAATTAATTCTCCAATTCTTACATCCCGATCAAGGCCGGATTCTAATCGACGATAACGATGCTGGCACATTTGATGGTGATACCTGGCGTCAGCAAATCTCCTATGTGCCGCAAATGCCTCATATATTTTCCGCTTCCATAGCAGAAAACATCGCTCTGGGGCAACCAGCTGAAGCGTCTGCTGTTATAGCGGCCGCGAAGGCCGCCCACCTGCACGACTTTATAGTAAGTCTGCCGCAGGGTTACAATACACACCTTGGCAGCGGGCATCAACTCAGTGGCGGGCAGACACAGCGCCTAGCGATTGCCCGCGCGTTTTTACAGGATCGTCCGGTACTGCTCCTGGATGAACCCACCGCCTGCCTCGACGAGGAAACCGGACAACAAATTTTAGAATCACTCGAAAAACTCGCCTGGGGAAAAACAGTCCTGATCTCTGCGCATCGGCTTGCTGTGGTTAAATCCGCTGCCCTGATTCTTGTCCTCGACGGCGGTAAAATCATTGAATCCGGCAGCCATAAAGAACTGCTTGCCAAAAAAGGCCATTATTTCGATCTGCTGCAAAGCGGGGAGGTGCACTTATGAATTTTCTCTGGTGCTTGCTGCGCCCCGGTCTAAAGCCGCTCTTACTTGCCTTTCTTTTTTCGCTGCTCAGCAGCCTCAGCAGCATAGGTCTGATGGCTGCTGCTGCTTTTTTAATCACAACCGCCGCGCTGCAGCCGCCACTCTACACGCTCTCACTGGCTATAACTGCGGTGCGCTTTTGCGGTCTTTCCCGAGCCGTCTTTCGCTACCTTGACCGCTATCTTTCCCATGATGTCACCTTTCGCCTGCTGACAGGTCTGCGGGGTTTTATTTACAGTTCGCTCGAAAAGATCGTCCCAGTAAAATTACCCCCTGGCAATATCGGCATGTTTCTCAACCGGCTGACCGAAGATATGGACACCCTAAAAGACTTTTACCTCAATGCCATTGCACCTTTGTTTCTTGCAGTTCTGATAAGCGTATTTACGGCACTGTTGTTTTCCTTTTATTCCCTCGGCGCCAGTCTTATACTCCTGGGCGCATTTTCGCTATGCCTTTGCTGCTGCTGGTACGGTGCCAGCCAATCTTTTGCTGCAGCCGATGAGCTGCAGGCTGTATATAAAAATGAATGTCTGGATTTTTTCCTTGGCCTCGAAGCCTTGAAGACCTCGGCCTACGGCCCCTTAAAAACAGCTCGGCTTGCCACTATCGATGAAGAAAACGTCCGCCAACGCTGGCAAAGAGAAAAAAACACAGCCACCATGGATCAGTTAGCCTCCTTTATCAGTCTTACTGCCCTGCTGGGGATACTGGCCGTCCTGATTGAACAGATTACCAGCGGCTCGTTGACACCGGCAACAGCGGGCGTCCTGCTGCTGGCCAGCCAGGCAGCACTCGAGGTACTGCTGCCACTGCCCGAGGCCTGCCGGACCCTGTCCGCGGCCAAAGCCACAGCTGAAAATCTGCTGCAGCTCAATCAAATTCCCGTCAACAGCAGTTGTGATGCAGAACGACTGAAGAATCCTTCACCTCTTCTTTGCTGTAAGGGAATTTATTTCTCCTATGACGGTCAGAACCAGATTTTTTCTAAACTTTGTTTTTCGATCCAGCCCGGAGAAAAAGTAGCCATTATCGGTCCCAGCGGCAGCGGAAAAAGCACTTTATTCAATCTGCTGCTCTGCCTTTGGACTGCGCAAAAAGGCAGCCTGTATTTGAACGGGGTTCCTTATTGCCAGCTCACACCAGAAAAAATCCGCCAGTCACTCCGGGCAATCACCCAACAAACCTACGTCTTTAGTGATACCATTGCCGAAAATTTCCGCCGGCTTTATCCAGCGGTCAGTGATGACGCCATTTGGGATGCCTTAAAAAAAGCCCAGCTTGCTGATTTCGTAGCAAATCTTCCGCATAAGCTCGCTACCCAGACCGGCGAAAATGGCAGCCTGTTTTCCGGCGGCCAAAGGCAACGGCTGGCAATTGCCCGGGCGCTGATTGAGCCAACCGAGCTGTTGCTGCTTGATGAGCCGACGTCAGGCCTTGATAATATCAGTGCCCATGCCTTTATGCAAACATTTACCGCATCCTTTCCCGGCCAGACACTACTGCTGATCACCCATGACCACAGCCTGCTGCAATACGTCGATCGAGTCCTCATTTTAAAAAATGGTGCACTGGAATCCGTGCCGCCAGACCAGCACCTTGTCTGATAGGCAAAATGCCCAGCAGAGGAAAACCTCTGCTGGGCATTTTATTTATCTATAGAAAACATCCTTTTTTATGCTTTAGGCATCTGCAGTCCGCACTCCTCCATGAGCTTCTTAGCTTCCACATACTGCTCAATCCCCAGTGAAACCTTTTTGGCATTTTTCATAGCCCGGACCACGGTCGCCGGGCCATGGACAACATCGCCGCCGGAAAAAATCCCATGCCGGGTTGTCATTCCATAGGGACGCTCTTTCACTTTTACAAAGCCGTTTTCATCGACCTGAATCCCTTTTGTTGATCCAATAATCCGCCGTGCCGGCTTTTGTCCAACGGCAATAATCACCTTATCCGCCGGAATTACGGTTGTCCGGGCGGTATCCACTACACTGCCATCGCCGGCAATTTCACGTTCCACACATTCGACGCCAATTACATGTTCATTGCCAAGAAAACGCTGGGGAGCCAGGAGAGACAATACCTTAACCCCTTCTTCCTTGGCCAGTTCCACCTCGGCCGGCCAGGCAGCAATTTCTTCCTCCCGGCTGCGATTGAGAACTGTCACCGAAGCCGCCTTTTCCCGCATTGCCGTCCGGGCCGCGTCCATCGCCGTATTGCCGGCACCAATGATAACTACCTGATCACCCGCACGAACTGGAACCTCTGCCGCATCAACACTCCCCTGCGCGGCTAAAGCTACCATTTCCAGCAAATATGCAGCCTGCAACACACCGGTAATTAAAGATCCTTCTATCTGCAGGCTTTTGGATACGGAGTTGCCGGTGCCGACAAAAACGGCATCATACCCCTGGTTGAGAATATCATCAAGGGTTACCTCAGTCCCGATCATCGAACTCAGTTTAAATTCCACTCCGAGTTTCTCAATCTTTTTAATCTCCCGCCGTACAACATCTTTCGGCAGGCGAAATTCAGGGATACCATACATTAGGACCCCACCCGCTTCTTTCTGCCCGTCAAAGACAGTCACTTCATAACCTTTTTTTGCTAAATCGCCGGCTACGGTTAACCCCGCCGGTCCCGAACCGACAATTGCCACCTTGCCTTTTACTTCGCTCGTTTTAGGCAGCGGCGTTATTTCAAACTCCCCGTCCATATCGGCAACAAAACGCTCCAATTTGCCAATTTTTATCCCACGTCCAGTCTTGTTTAAAATACAGGCCCCTTCACACTGTTTTTCATGCGGACATACGCGGCCGCAAACGGCTGGCAGGTTGCTGCGCCGGGCGATCACAGCACTTGCGGCGCCAAGATTCCCATTTGCCAGTTCACCAATAAACTCCGGTATTTCATTTTCAATTGGACATCCCTTGCGGCACTGCGGTTTCACGCAGTGCAGACAGCGCTTAGCTTCAATAATAGCCTCACGCAAGGTAAACCCCGTGGGATCATATTCAAAATCCTTCTCTGCCATCGTATCGCCTCAATTTCATTTGGTTATGATTAACAAAGGATTCGCCCCTGTCAGACAAGAGACATGCTTCCTTTGTCTATGAAAAAATTATTTATTTGTATTTATTATA
>JBOFWE010000301.1:0-7659 GCA_051653465.1 Selenomonadaceae bacterium
ACACAAATGGCGGATTCGTTTGCTGAATTGCTGGCGGCACTGCTTTTGGCATTGGTCTTGATTTATATGCTGCTGGCTGTTCTCTACGAGTCCACGGTCACACCGTTTATACGGATGTTTTCCCTGCCGCTCGGGCTTATTGGTTCGGTATTGCTGTTGTTTTTGACCCATAATACCCTGAATTTGTATTCTTTGATCGGAATTTTGGTGATGGATGGAATTGTGGCGAAAAATGGAACCTTGCTGCTTGATTATACGCTGACACTTATGGAAACCCGGGGGATGTCGGCCCGGTTGGCGGTAATTGAAGCTGGTAAAGTGCGTTTGCGCCCGATTTTTATGACGACGCTGACCATGATTGTCGGCATGCTGCCGACTGCTTTTGCCATGACGGATGGGTCAGAAACCCGTGTCAGTATGGCATGGGTCATTATTGGTGGCTTGCTGACATCGACCGTGTTTACCTTGATTATCATACCGATTATATTTCTCTTTTTTGAACGCTACCCGCTTCGGTGCTGGTGGCAAAAAATCAGACAACTGCTGCCAAGACGGGCGGCAACAAAAGAAGGCAAGGAATCCTGATGATAGACAAATGAAAAACTTAGGAAAAACTTTAGGTATTGGCATTTTGGGCGGGGGTCTATTTTTTCTCCTGCAAATGCCGCTCCCCTGGACACTCGGCCCGATTGCGGCTATATCACTATATTCTCTTTGGCGGGGGGAGCCCCTCTACTGGCCGTTAAAGGTGAGAAATACGGCCTTGATCCTGCTGGGCTATGCCATGGGGCGTCCGTTTACAGTGGCAACGGGGCAGGCCATTATGACCCAATTGCCGATAATGGCAGCGGCAACTGCGCTTACCATTCTTGCCGGTTTGCTTACGGCCTGGATTACGTATAAGAAAACGGGTCTGAGTCTGGCAAGCTGCCTACTTGGCTGTGTACCTGGAGGGCTGTCGCAGATGGTGATTTTAGCCGATGAGGTTGAGGATGCTGATCAGACAGCCGTGACAATTATGCAGACGATGCGAATGCTGGCGGTGGTTTTTTTGGTGCCATTTCTTGCCCTGCATGTCCTGCCACCGCCGGCGCCGGTGACTTTGCCGGCAACGGATGCCGGTCCGGTAGCCGCCAACTGGGTGTTTGGGGCCATCGCGGTCTTGGGCGCACTGGTTGGGCATTATTTGCACCTTCCCACCCCGTATTTGCTGGGGCCGTTACTGAGCACAGCGGCGTTTACGCTACTGTCCGGGGGGGCGGCGCCACTGGTGCCACTGCCGTATATCAATGTAGCGCAAATATGTGTGGGAACTTATATCGGCACCAGCATTAATCTGGCCAAGATAAAGCAGTACCGAGGGCTGGGATCATGTCTGACCTTGGGCGTGACTTTTGTTTTGCTGGTATCGTTGGTTCTGGGGGAGCTGGTGGTGGTTTTCACTGGTACCTCTCTGGTAACTGCTTTTTTGAGCACAGCTCCCGGAGGACTGACGGAAATGGGGATTACAGCACTGATTGTCGGAGCAGATATTTCCACGATGACAGCCTACCAGTTGGTAAGACTTTTATTCATCATGCTGTTCGTGCCTTTTATGGCAAGAAAATTTATTGAAGTATATACCTGCCGGAGCCGGAAGAGCCATTGATATATGCGGCAAAAACAATCTGCAACCGATAAAACGGCGGTTGTTGCTTGATTGTTTTTGCCGCATATTTGCTATATAATAGTATGTATGTTCGCTAGTAATCTGCGAAGGGATAACTTATAATAACGAATAATGGTTATTGATTAGAGGAGGCGCCCCGTATGGCAGAAGTCCCAAAATTAAATACGTTGCATCTTGAGTCGGAGGTTCCCTTTCAGGTGCAGGCCCCTTTTGAACCAATGGGGGATCAGCCGCAGGCGATTGCTGATTTGGCGGCAGGGATTGAAAACGGTCAGACGGCACAGGTGCTGCTGGGGGCTACCGGAACAGGTAAAACATTTACCATTGCCAAGCTGATTGAAAAAGTGCAAAAGCCAACGCTGGTAATTGCGCACAATAAAACCCTGGCAGCACAGCTGGCCAGTGAGTTTAAGGAATTTTTCCCGAATAATGCTGTGGAATACTTTGTCAGTTATTACGATTACTATCAGCCGGAAGCGTATATTGCCCAGACGGATACTTATATAGAAAAAGATGCAGCGATCAATGATGAAATTGATAAGCTGCGCCATTCGGCGACCTGTTCTCTATTTGAACGGCGCGATGTCATTATCGTTGCGAGTGTATCCTGCATTTACGGGCTGGGGTCACCGGAGGAATATCATGATCTGGTGCTGTCGCTGCGAGAAGGGCAGTCTTATGATCGGGATGCTATTTTACGCAAGCTGGTCAGCATTCAGTATGAACGCAATGATGTGAATTTCGTGCGCGGTAAGTTCCGGGTGCGAGGGGATGTGGTTGAAGTATTCCCGGCCGGATTTAATGATCGCGCCATCCGAATTGAACTGTTCGGTGACGAGGTGGAACGCATCCTGGAAGTAGATGTGCTCACCGGTGAGATCTACGGGGAACGCAAGCATGTGATGATCTATCCGGCCTCACATTATGTTACCTCCCGGGAACATATGCAGCGAGCGGTTGATACCATCGAAGCCGAGCTGGAGGACAGCCTGTCGGCACTGCGGGCAGAAAACAAGCTGGTTGAGGCCCAGCGATTGGAACAGCGGACGAGATATGATCTGGAAATGATGCAGGAAATGGGCTATTGTTCAGGTATCGAGAATTACTCGCGGCATTTGACGCAGCGTGGTGCCGGGGAAGCACCGTTTACTTTGCTTGACTACTTTCCGGAGGACTTTTTGATTGTCATTGACGAATCGCATGTTACACTGCCGCAAATCCGTGCTATGTATGCAGGCGATCGATCACGCAAGGAGTCGCTGGTAGGCAACGGCTTTAGACTGCCATCCTCCTTCGACAACCGGCCCCTGCAGTTTCCGGAATTTGTGCAGCGGATCAATCAGATTATATATGTATCCGCTACGCCGGCCAAATATGAACTCAGTGAGGCCAATCAGGTTGTCCAGCAGATTATTCGTCCGACGGGATTGCTGGATCCACAGGTTGAGGTTCGTCCGTTAGCCGGGCAGATCGACGATCTGCTGGGGGAAATAAGGCAGCGGGTTGAGCGCGATGAACGCGTCCTCGTGACAACCCTGACGAAAAAAATGGCGGAAAATCTAACCGATTACCTGAAGGAATCCGGGATCAAGGTGAGATATCTGCATTCTGATATTGCGACGATTGAGCGCACGGAAATTCTCCGTGATCTGCGTGCCGGGGTGTTTGATGTTCTTGTCGGGATCAACCTGCTGCGCGAGGGCCTTGACTTGCCGGAAGTCTCGCTGGTGGCGATTCTTGATGCCGACAAGGAGGGCTTTTTGCGCTCGGATACCTCGCTGATTCAGACGATTGGTCGTGCTGCCCGTAATGCCGAGGGCCTCGTCATTATGTATGCTGATCGGATTACGGATTCTATGCATCGTGCTATCGATGAGACCCAACGGCGGCGGGCGGTGCAGGAAGAATATAATCGTGCGCATAATATTACGCCGCGGACAATTAAAAAGAAAATAAAGGATCTTATCGAAACCACATTAGTAGCTGAGGACGGCAAGGCATATGAGGTTCGTTCGAAAAAACGGCTGAACATGTCAGCGGCTGAGCAGGAAGAACTGATTGCGACGCTTACCCGCGAAATGCGTGAAGCTTCCCATAAACTTGATTTTGAACGTGCGGCGAGCCTGCGTGACATGATTGTCGAACTTAAGGGCAGCCTGCCGGCAAAAGCAGTTTCAAAGCGCAAGCGCAAAGAAAAGTAGAGGTGCAGTATGGCGGATAAAAAAGAAAAAAATATCATCAGAATAAAAGGCGCACGTGAGCACAACCTGAAAAATATCAACATTGATATTCCGCGCGATCAGCTGGTCGTGATCACCGGACTCAGTGGTTCAGGGAAATCCTCCCTGGCCTTCGATACGATATATGCCGAAGGGCAGCGGCGCTATGTTGAATCACTGTCGGCCTATGCTCGTCAGTTTCTGGGACAGATGGACAAACCGGATGTTGATTACATCGAAGGCTTGTCTCCCGCAATTTCAATTGATCAGAAGACAACAAGCCGCAACCCACGATCGACCGTTGGCACGGTTACGGAAATCTATGATTATCTGCGGCTGTTGTTTGCCCGGGCCGGCCGTCCCCATTGCCCTAAATGCGGTAAGCCGATTACCCAGCAGACGGTAGATCAAATGGTAGACCAATTGCTGCTGCTGCCCGAACGTGCGAAAATCATGGTGATGGCACAGCTTGTTCATGGAAAAAAAGGGGAGCATCGCAAGATCCTCGAGAATATCCGCAAGGAAGGCTATGTCCGTGTGCGCATCGATGGCGTGGTTGTTGATGTTAACGAGGAGATCCTACTGGAAAAGACAAAGAAACATACGATTGAGGTCGTTATCGACCGGCTGGTCATCAAGGAAGGCATCGGACAGCGGCTGGCAGATTCATTGGAGACAGCCCTGGCTCTGGGGGAAGGTGTCGTCTATGTTCAGGTTGTTGACGGTGAAACCTTGATGTTTAGTCAGAATTTTGCCTGTGTGGATTGTGGCATCAGCCTGCCGGAAATTGCACCACGCATGTTTTCCTTTAACAGCCCGTTTGGGGCCTGCCCGGCGTGCAGTGGGCTGGGAAATCATATGGAATTTGACCTCGATCTGGTGCTGCCGAATCCGGAATTGAGCTTTACCGAGGGCTTGTTTGCGCCGCTGTCAAGCAACGCGAATTCCTATGCGATGTGCCAGATCGATGCGGTTTTACAAAAATATGGCTATACGATAGCGGATACCTGGACAAAAATTCCGGAGAAGGTCCAAAAGATTTTGCTCTATGGATCAGGTGACGAAAAATTCAATTACTCTTATGAGAATATGTATGGCGAATATAAGGAATATTTTTCAAGCTTTGAGGGCGTTATGCCCCTGCTCGCCCGACGTTACAGCGAGACGAATTCGGATATGATGCGCGAGGAATATGAATCCTTTATGAGCGTAACGCCATGTCCGGTATGTCATGGTGCCAGATTGAAACCCGAGGTTTTGGCAATTCGGGTCGGGGATAGAAATATTGACGAGGTTACGCGTCTGACCATTGCTGAGGCCAGTGATTTTTTTCATACACTTGAATTGTCGGAACGCGAACAAAAAATAGCGGCGCAGATTCTCAAGGAATTGCATGCCAGACTTGGCTTTTTACTGGATGTTGGTCTGGACTATCTGACGTTGAGCCGGGCTGCCGGAACTTTATCCGGAGGGGAAGCGCAGCGCATCCGCCTGGCGACACAGATTGGTTCAGGCTTGGTCGGGGTGCTCTATATTCTTGATGAGCCAAGTATTGGTTTGCATCAAAGGGATAATAATCGTCTGCTCAAGACGCTGAAGCATCTGCGGGATTTGGGCAATACGCTGATTGTTGTCGAGCATGATGAAGATACGATGTATGCGGCGGATCATATCATTGATATCGGTCCGATGGCCGGTGCCGGCGGTGGCTATGTTATTGCTGAAGGCGATGTCGAGAAAATAAAATCCGTCAAGGAATCCATTACGGGACAGTATTTGAGCCGGGAAAAATTTATTCCGGTGCCGGCCAAGCGACGCCATGGCACGGGGAATTTTGTCGAAGTCATCGGTGCGGCTGAAAATAATTTAAAGAATATCCGCGTGAAATTTCCGCTGGGGGTATTTACGGTTGTAACCGGCGTATCCGGCAGCGGCAAGAGTACATTGGTCAATGAGATTCTCTTTAAGGGATTGGCTAGTAAGCTTTATAGCGGGAAGGGCAAACCGGGAGCACATAAAAAAATTGTGGGGCTGGAGCACATCGACAAGATTATCGATATTGATCAGTCCCCGATTGGCCGGACGCCGCGCTCTAATCCGGCAACCTATACCGGGCTCTTTGATACGATCCGCGAAGTATTCAGTCAGACGAATGAGGCCAAGATTCGCGGCTATAAGCCAGGACGGTTCAGCTTTAACGTCAAGGGGGGGCGCTGTGAGGCCTGCCGCGGCGACGGTATCATCAAGATCGAAATGCATTTTTTGCCGGATGTTTATGTGCCGTGTGAAGTCTGCAAAGGGGCCCGTTATAACCGAGAAACACTGGAGGTTAAATACAAAGGCAAGACCATTGCCGATGTACTCAACATGGTCGTGGATGAAGCTGTGGAGTTTTTCCAGAATATACCCAAACTCCAGCGTAAACTGCAGGTGATTCAGGATGTCGGACTCGGCTATATTAAACTTGGACAGCCGGCAACGACACTTTCCGGCGGGGAAGCGCAGCGCGTCAAGCTTGCCACAGAACTGGCCCGACGCAGTACCGGTAAAACCTTATATATTCTTGACGAGCCGACGACCGGCCTGCATACCGCAGATATTCATAAGCTGCTGGAGGTATTGCAGCGATTGGTCGACGGCGGGGATACCGTCGTCGTAATTGAACACAACCTCGATGTGATCAAAACCGCCGATCATGTCATTGACCTTGGCCCGGAAGGCGGAGACAAAGGCGGTACGATTGTTGCTGTTGGCACGCCGGAGGATATCGTCAAGGTTCCTGCTTCTTATACGGGGAGGTTTCTCAAGCCGCTACTGGAGGAAGACTTATAAGTCATAACTTTGTTGGACAGAAAAAACGGCCCTTTAGCGATCTTTTGTCGCTAAAGGGCCGTTTGAATTTCAGTCTAGGGCAGAGAATTAAGCGTAATACATGCTGCTGTTAATCGACTCAGCGAGATTCATCTTGTCTTTGAGCTTGCGCTTTGGCGGCGTTTGTTCATAAGCTGGCAGACGTTTTTTGATGAATTGGGTATCGATATTTCCCGTCCAAAAGTAGTTATCTTCGAGAATTCGCTTGTGCAGAGAAATTGTCGTTTTGATGCCTTCAATTTTGAATTCGTTCAGGGCTCGCTGCATGATTTTTATGGCATCGCCGCGGGTACGTCCATGAACGACAATTTTGGCGATCAGTGAATCGTAATAAGGTTCAATGGAGAGACCGGCAGAAACGCCGCTGTCAATACGGATACGGGGGCCGCCTGGTTCGTGGAAAAAATCAATCTTTCCCGGGGACGGCAGGAAGTTGTTATCCGGATCCTCGGCATTAATGCGGCATTCGATGGCATGACCGACAAATTTAATATCATTTTGATTTATTTCCAGTGGTTCGCCGGCGGCGATGCGGATTTGAGTCCGCACGAGATCGATGCCAGTTACCGCTTCGGTAATCCCATGCTCAACCTGAATGCGCGGATTGATTTCCATAAAATAAAATTGATGATCACTGAGATCAAATAAAAATTCTACAGTACCGACATTTGTGTAGTGAATGCTTTTGGCAGCTTTGATGGCGAGGGCGCCGACATAATTGCGCATATCCGGTGTCAGGGCAACGGACGGAGATTCTTCAAGTAATTTTTGGTTGCGGCGCTGCAGGGAACATTCGCGTTCGCCAAGATGGATGACGGTTCCGTAGTTATCGGCCACAATCTGAACTTCAATATGGCGGGAACGTTCAATGTAGTGTTCGAAATAGTACGTGACCTTTGC
>JBOFWE010000302.1:0-1045 GCA_051653465.1 Selenomonadaceae bacterium
AACTCGCCCCAAACATAACCGGAATTGCCAGAAAAAAGGTAAATTCAGCTGCTACCTGACGTGAGGTACCGAATAAAATAGCCCCCAGTATCGTTGAGCCTGAACGGGATGTTCCCGGAACTAATGACAGCACCTGAAATAGGCCAATGATGAAAGCCGTGCGATAGTCAAGTTCGTCAAGATCCCGGACCCGAGGACGACGATGTTTGTTGTAATTTTCAACAATAATAAAGAGTATCCCATATAAAATTAAAGTAAATGCAACAACGTGCGCATTCATAAAATGTTTTTCCATGTAGCTATTAAAGGCCAGCCCAATCACCGCTGCTGGCAGGCAGGCAAAAATCACTTTATACCAAAGCGTAAATGTCGCCTTTTTTTCCCGCTTTGATTTGTAGCTGGAAAACGGATTGAGTTTTTCAAAATTCAACGCCACGACAGCGAGGATTGCTCCCAACTGAATAACCACAAGAAACATATCCATAAATTTTTGTTCGACATTGAGCTTTATGAACTCATCGACAAGAATCATGTGTCCGGTGCTGCTGATTGGCAGCCATTCCGTGAGCCCTTCAACAATCCCCAGAATCACAGTTTTTAAAAGTTCAATTACACTTAGATCCACAACAAATCCTCCTAGAATTTTACTGTCCACTGCGGACAACGTTCATTATAGCATGCTGCCAGCTGCCTTTCATGTAAATTAGCTGGGAATTCACCCTCATTAAAAAGCAGAGCCATGAAATGCTTCATGGCTCTGCTTTTATATACAGATGTTTATAAGCACAGGCTTATTTATGGAACAGCTGGCTGACTGATTTCTGCTGATAAATCAAGGTAATCGCATCACCAAGCATGTCAGCAATCGACAGCGAGACGATTTTCTCCGACTTTTTGTCAGCCGGAAGCGGAATGCTGTCGGTGATGATCAGCTCTTTGATCGGGGATTCGTTGATCCGCTTTACAGCCGGATCGCTGAGAATAGCATGTGAGCAGCAGGCGTACACATCTTTTACCCCCATTTTAGCCAATGCTTTGGCCCCTT
>JBOFWE010000303.1:0-20328 GCA_051653465.1 Selenomonadaceae bacterium
GGGATGCTTTGTTTCTCGAGGCAGCAGATTCGCCGTTTGCAACGGTAATTGCCGTACGGATAGCGGATTTAAAGCAGGAGAAACTGCAACAATTTCTTCGTGCCTACTGTTCGCTCGCGGTCAAGCAGTTTGTGGAACAAGAAATGAATGGTGCGATATTTGCTGCCTGGTGAAAGAGGAAAGAGAGGCTGTTGTATGATAAAGTTATTACAAGTTGAGAAAACATATGAAGGCGCAGCGGGTCCGGTCAAAGCCCTGAAGGGCATAAACCTGGAAATAAAGCGCGGTGAAATATATGGCATTATTGGGCTGAGCGGGGCAGGGAAAAGCACCCTGATACGCTGCATCAATATGCTCGAGCGTCCTACGGCCGGAAAAGTCATGGTGGACGGACAAGAATTGACAGCAATGGATGATAAACAGCTGCGGGCGGTACGCAAGGAAATAGGGATGATTTTCCAGCATTTTAATCTGCTGTCCTCAGCGACAGTATATGAAAACATTGCATTTCCGCTGCGCCTTGCCGGTGCCGATGAGAAAAAAATAAGTGAAAAGGTGACGCCGCTGCTTGACCTTGTTGGACTCAAGGATAAGGCCGGTCAGTATCCGGCGCAGCTTTCCGGAGGACAAAAGCAGCGAGTGGGGATCGCCCGGGCATTAGCCAGCGATCCGAAAGTACTGCTTTGCGATGAAGCGACCTCAGCGCTTGACCCACAGACGACGAAGGCAATTTTAGAGTTAATTCGTGATATCAATAAAAAACTGCAGCTTACCGTCGTGCTGATTACGCATGAGATGCAGGTAATTAAGGAAATTTGTGACAAGGTAGCCGTCATTGAAAATGGCATTATCGCTGAAGAAGGAACAGTTCTTGATGTATTTACAAAGCCGCAGCAGAAGATTACCAAGGAGTTTATCAGTGTACTCAGCAGCAATGAGTTGCCAAGTGCCTTTCGGCAGGCACCGGTTTCTTCTGTGCCGGTACCGGGCAGCCATCTGCTTGTCAGGCTGACTTTCATTGGTGATTCGGCAGACGATCCGGTAATTGCCGGACTGATCCGCAACTTTAAGATTGAAGTGAGTATTTTGTTTGGGAATCTTGATCATATCAAACTGACGCCATATGGTCGCATGATTATCGGCATTACTGGTGAACAGCCGGAGATTGACAAGGCACTGGCCTATCTTGAGGCCAAGGACTTACGAACGGAGGTGATTGGTTATGTCACAAGACATGCTAGCGTTGCTGATTAAGTCACTGGGAGAAACGATTTATATGGTTTCTATTTCCATGGGGTTGGCTGTTGTTATCGGTATTCCCCTGGGAGTATTGCTCGTGACGACTTCTAAACATCATGTTCTGGAGGCGGTTGCCTTTAACCGTGTTCTTGCCGGCATTGTCAATGCGGTGCGGTCAATTCCATTTATTATTTTGATGGTTGCAATTATTCCTCTGACCCGCCTGATTGTTGGCAGTTCAATTGGTACGACAGCGGCGATGGTGCCGCTTACCATTGCCGCCATTCCGTTTATCGGCCGACAGGTCGAGACCTCATTAAAAGAGGTGGAATATGGGGTTATTGAGGCCGCCCTTTCCATGGGAGCGACGCCGGGACAGATTATTTGGCGGGTACTTCTGCCAGAAGCTCTGCCGGGAATCATTTCCCAGTTGACCACGGTTGTCATTGGTTTGGTGGGGTCCTCAGCTATGGCTGGCGCCATAGGCGGCGGCGGCCTGGGGGATTTGGCAATCCGCTATGGGTACCAGCGGTTTCGACCGGAAGTCATGCTGGCAACGGTGCTGGTGCTGATTGTGCTGGTGCAGATTGTTCAGTTTGCCGGCAATACCATGGCCCGGCGGCTCAACAAAAAATAAGGTGACTGCCTGAGTTTTCAGGTAAAATATATGCAGAAGCCTGACTTTTGCAAATTTAGGAGGAGAATACATGAAAAAAATTGTCCTGATTTTATCATCTTTACTTATTGCAGCGCTGGCACTGGCTGGCTGCGGCAGTGATGCAAAACCAGCTGGCGGAGCCAAAACGGTGCTTAAAGTCGGTGCTACGGCAGTGCCGCATGCTGAAATTTTGCAGGCCGTAAAACCGGTTTTAGAAAAAGAAGGCATAGATTTGCAGATTATCGAATTTAGTGATTATGTTCAGCCAAACCTTGCCCTCAATGATAAGGAGCTTGATGCCAATTATTTTCAGCATACTCCTTATCTTGATAACTTTGTTGCCGAGCACAAGGTGGATCTCGTCAATGCAGCAGGGATTCATATCGAGCCGATGGGTGTATATTCGAAAAAAGTTAGTGATCTCAAAGCACTTGCGGATGGAGCTTCAATTGCCCTGCCAAATGATCCGACCAATGGCGGCCGCTCGTTGCTGCTGTTGGAAAGAGCTGGTCTGATAAAGCTTAAAGAAGGCGTGGGCGTTAAGGCAACGGTACAGGATGTTGTTGAAAACCCAAAACACCTGCAGTTTAAAGAAGTCGAAGCGGCCCAGGTTCCGCGTGCACTTGAGGACGTAGATGCTGCCGTAATCAATACGAATTACGCTATGCAGGCGGATCTTGTACCGTCGAAGGATGCATTAATTATTGAAGATAGCTCCTCTCCGTATGTCAATATCATTGCCGTACGCAAAGGGGATGAAAATCGTCCGGAAATTCAGAAGCTGATCAAAGCCCTGAAATCCGATGAGATCAAAGCTTTTATCAATGACAAATATAAAGGTGCTGTTGTAGCAGCCTTTTAAAAGTGAAAAAACCGGGTTCGCTGTTTTGCGGACCCGGTTTTTTTATTTTTATCCTCTAAAATAAAAAAAAATCTCCAGCAGGCAGGATTTTGCGAAAAAAGAACAAATATAACACTATTACTAAAATTTAAATTTAGTAATAGCAAGAGAACGCGCAGGGAAAGCTGCGTCAAAGAGATAAGGGGAGTGTTATGAAAACGTTTCGACTCACAAAGGAACAGACACAAATTTTGGCAGAAAAGTATCAGACACCAATGCTGACAGTATCACTGGATCAGATTGAGTGCAATTACCGTTTTTTGCGCAGGCATTTACCGCGGGCCAGGGTATTCTATGCGATGAAAGCCAATCCGGCCAAGCCGATTTTGGCAAAGATGATCGCTATGGGGTCAAGTTTTGATGTCGCATCGGCCGGGGAAATGCAGTTGCTGCATGAAATGGGAGTCAGTGGTGAGCGCATGATTTATGCAAATCCGGTGAAAACAGTGCCGGGTCTTAAGCTGGCGGCGGAATATGGTGTGAATAAGTTTACCTTTGACAGCGAGAGTGAGATTTATAAGATGGCGGCGCATGCTCCGGGCAGCAAAGTCCTGCTAAGGGTGCGAATAGACCATTCAACGGCTCTTGTTGATTTAAATAAAAAGTTTGGAGCAGCGCCGGAGGCGGTTTTGCCTCTTTTGCGACTGGCTCGTGAGCAAGGACTGGAAGCGGCTGGACTTTGCTTTCACGTTGGCAGTCAGCTGACTTCAACGGAGCCGTATCTGGAGGCCTTTGATGTTTGCCGCCGGCTCTTTGATGAGGCAGCAGCTGAGGGAATTGAGCTTAAAATTCTTGACATTGGCGGGGGACTCCCAGTGCCAGCCCCCAATATGGAGTTTGATCTCCCTTTGATGGCAGAAGAAATCAGCGAAGCGATTGAGCGGCTGTTTCCTGAGACAGAAATCTGGTCAGAACCGGGCCGGTTTATTTGCGGGACAGCCGTCAATTTTATCACTAGTGTGATCGGGACCCAAATAAGAAACAATCAGCAGTGGTATTTCCTTGATGATGGTATCTACGGAGCTTTGTCAGGAATTTTATTCGACCACTGGGTTTATGAATTTGAGAATTTTAAAACGGGAGCCCAATTCCCGGCGACTTTTGCCGGTCCAAGCTGTGATTCCATTGATATCCTTTATCGTGACCGGCTGACGACGGCGATGGAAATTGGCGATTATATTCTCGTGCCGAATTTTGGTGCCTATACAGTGGCGTCAGCGACTACTTTTAACGGGTTTGAAATTCCCCCGATGCTTGTCTGGGAAGAGATTAAAGAGCTGGTAGAGCAAGAGATCGAGGCAGAAGAAATTGCTGCTGTGAGTTAAGCGGCGATAAAGTGGGGTGATTTTATCAGAAAAAATGTGGGGACATTACTCAATGCAGCGGTAGTGCTGCTTGTTCTGGGTGCCGTGTATAGCAAGACTACGACAGAAGGCAGTCAGGTACTGTTTCGGTCTTCGGATATCTACTTGTTTGCCGGAGCACTTTTGGCATTTCTTGTCTTATGGATGGTTCGACGAAGCCAGCAAAATAGCAGAAAAAAATAGCTTTACTAATAAAACGGTGGATAACTCTCTATTTGGGGAGAGTTATCCACCGTTTTATACACAAACACAACAGAGCTGTGGATAAGTATTCGCACAGACAGGAGTTTTATTGAAAAAACAGGAGGATTGCTTGTGGATAACCATTTATCCACAAGCAATCCTCCTGTTGATAACTTGGCATGATAAAATATTATTTGCGTTGCGGCGAGATGCAGGGTAAAATCACAGTAGAAAAGCCATGAGGAGGAACGGTCAAAGCATGGAAGAAGCAGTTGAATTTGAGGATAAGGCATTGAATAACATTTTGCGGGATGTCATCTCGACAATTGAAAGCAGCAAATCGCAGATTTTTGATATTTATGAAAGTGCCTGTCTGGAAGTAGAAAACAGCAAAAATGATTTAGCACAAATTAAAAAACGGGTACACGAAATTATTGAACGAGTTGATACCCTGAAAATTGAAGCGCAAAAGCAACGCCAGGAACTTGCCCGGGTCAGCCGGGCCTTTTCTGCTTACTCGGAAAGCAATATCCGCCGTTGCTATGCTGCGGTGGAAAAAGCTCAGGTTGAGCTGGCGGTTGCGACCGAACAGGAGCTGCAGCTTCGTCAGCAGCGTGATCGGGCGGAGCAGCGGCTGCAGCACCTATCGACAACCGTCAACACGGCAAAGCATCTGGCGGTTCAGATCGGCGTTGTGCTAGGGTATCTGAGCTCACAGCTCGATGAAGTGGTCAATCAGATGGAGTCGGCAAACAAGGGCAAAATGGTGGGCGAACGAATTATAAAGGCGCAGGAAAATGAGCGCTTACGGTTATCGCGGGAGATCCATGACGGCCCGGCACAAACGATGGCTAATCTGATCTACCAGTCATCGATCTGCGAGCGCATGCTCGATATCGATGTTGAAGGTGCCAAGAAAGATCTGCAGGATTTGCGCCAGCAGATTCGCGGATGTCTCAGTGAAATCAGGCAGATTATCTTTGACCTGCGCCCGATGTCATTGGATGATCTTGGTCTTACGGCAGCGGTACAGCAGTTTTTGAAGAAATTTAAGGAGCGCAGCGGCATTGAGGTGAAATTCAGTATTGACGGAACGCCGGTGCCGTTTAATAAATACATTGAAGTCAGCTTGTTTCGGATTATTCAGGAGGCTTTGAATAATATCTATCAGCATGCGGAGACCAATGAGGCAGAGGTTGTGTTGCGTTATAATCGTGATAATTTATCCCTGCTGATTGCAGACCATGGACTAGGATTTGATGCGGATCTGCAGCCGGAGGCTGTTGCCCCGGGGGGAACACCGGAACATTTCGGTCTGATTGGCATGAAGGAGCGGGCCAATATCATTAAGGCACAGCTGATTGTCGACGCAAAGCCGGGAGCCGGAACAAAAATTCGATTGCTGCTGCCACTGGAAAATATGATGTAAATATAAAGCGGCAGACGGAGAAAAGGAGATAATTTCTTTGAAGCAAAATCAGGCGGCAATGCCGCTGTTTGAAGCGATGAAAAGATACAGTAAGGACGGAGCACTGGCGTTTCACACACCAGGGCACAAACAGGGAAAGGGTGCAGCCCCAGCCCTGCGATCCCTGCTCACTGACGAGGGCCTGCGCATGGAGGTTTCCCTAATGGCAGAGCTTGATGATCTGCACGAGCCGACGGCATGCATAAAAGAGGCGCAGGCATTGGCTGCCGAGCTTTACGGTGCAGACGATTCCTATTTTGTCATCAATGGAACCACCGGGGCCATTCAGGCGATGATCATGGCGGCTGTTAAGCCGGGGGAAAAGATTATCGTGCCCCGTAATGCCCATCGGTCGATCATTGGCGGGATTATGCTCAGCGGGGCGGTGCCGGTATTTTTACAACCGCAGGTGGATGAGGACTTGGGGATTGCGATGGGAATTGCAGCCGAGTCAGTGCGGGGGGCGATAGCGGCGCATAAGGAGGCCAAAGCTGTACTGGTCATAAACCCGACCTACTATGGAGTTGCCTCGGACCTGGCGTCGATTGCTGCTATTGTCCATAGCAATGATATGCTGCTGCTGGTTGATGAAGCTCATGGGCCGCACCTTGCATTCAGCAGTAAGCTACCCCTTTCGGCCCTTGCTGCCGGGGCAGATATTGTGGCGCAGAGCACGCATAAAATTTTAGGATCGCTGACGCAAACCTCTATGCTGCATGTGCAGGGGAGAAGAGTTGACAGAGACCGGTTGCGAGCGATGGTAAGTCTGCTGCAGTCGACGAGCCCGAATTATCTATTGCTGGCATCACTGGATGCTGCCCGCTGGCAGATGGCGCAGGAAGGCGAAGCCCTTATTGGCCGGGCCGTGGAACTGGCTGATGCGTTGCGGGAAAAAATCAATGAAATCGACGGGCTGTTTTGCTTTGGTCGTGAGCGGATGGTCGGAGATGCTTGCTTTGCCCTTGATGTGACGAAGCTTACCGTGAATGTGCATGGGCTTGGATTGAGCGGGCCTCAAGCGGAGAAGTTTTTGCGCTATGAATGTAAAATTCAATGTGAGTTGTCGGACCTTTGTAATGTGCTCTTTATTATATCCTTTGCCGATGGTCCAGAGGAGGCCGAACGGCTGCTGCTGGCACTGCGCAGGTTGGCCGCGGAAAAAAGAAGAGAGAAAAGTAAGCTGGCCCCGGTTCCCCTGGCTCCGCTTCCACAATTGCGGCTTACGCCGCGCGACGCGCTGTATGCGGATTGCGAGACGATTGATTTTTCGGCAAGTGCTGGCCGAGCGTCGGCGGAGGTGCTGACTTTTTATCCGCCGGGGATCCCGGTTCTTTGTCCCGGAGAAATCATTACCCGGGAAATTATAGAATACACGCAGCGCTGTCAATGCACCGGACTCAAGGTTGTGGGCCCGGACGATGCTTCGTTGCGGACAATAAAAGTGGTGAGAGAATGAAGGGGAAATTGATAATCATTGAAGCTGGTGATGGCTGCGGGAAGGCAACGCAGACAAGAGCATTGCTGGCACGGCTACAGCAGGAGGGGCAGCAGGTACATAAGGTGGAGTTTCCGGATTATGGCAGTGAATCCTCGGCGCTAATAAAGCTTTATTTGAGCGGGGCCTTTGGCAAACGAGCGCAGGATGTCAATGCATATGCGGCTTCGACTTTTTTTGCAGTTGACCGCTATGCATCGTTTCGAATGAAATGGAAGCAGTGGTATGATCAAGGCGATATTATACTGGCGGATCGCTATACGACGTCCAATATGGTTCATCAGGCAGTAAAACTTACGGATCCGCAGGAACGAGAGTGCTTTCTCAACTGGTTGTGGGATCTTGAATTTGTCAAGATGGGGCTGCCGGTGCCGGATGCGGTCGTATTTCTTGATGTCCCGCCGGCAATCAGTCGAGAGTTGATTGCGGCGCGTGCAGCTGCCAGCCATCAGGCGAAGGACATCCACGAGCAGGATAACAAATACCTGGAAGATTGTCACCGGGCTTATTGTGAACTGGCTGAAAAATATGGATGGGCCGCAATAAAATGCAGCCAGGGTGGAGTATTGCTGTCAATTGAGCAGATTCATGAGGCGGTTTATCAGCAGGTGGCAGCGGTTATCAGATGAATGGTGCTGTAATTTATAATAAAGGCAGAGGGCAAAATTTTATTTTGCCCTCTGCCTTTATTGCTTATTCGATGGAAAACAATTATAATTTATATAAAGTGGATCATTTATAATTTCTGCCATTGCCAGCGTGCTTTGCGCAGAGATAAAAGGATGTTAGCAATGAAAATAGATAGCTTGAGCAGACAGCGTACTCTTCCGACAATTGAACATGAACAGGCAGTCAAAGTTAGGGAACCCCAGGATGATTTTTCCAAAGAACTATCCCAAAGCCAGGATACGATGTCGATTGAGAAGCTCCACGAGCTTCTTGATAAAATAAATGAGCAGGGTGCCAGGCTTACGCAGACCCCTACTTATGATGAACTCAGATCCTATCGTGATTTGGTAAAGGACTTTGTCGGTGAAGCCGTTTCACGCATGTATACGTTGAATTCGCAATCCGGCTGGGACCGTATGGGGCGACAGAAAACCTATACTACCGTCCGCAAGGTTGATAAGACACTTGAGGAAATGGCCGAAGAAATTCGATTGGGACAGGCAACACCGCTGAGCATTGCAGCCAAACAGGATGTAATCAGGGGAATGCTTGTGGATTTATACATGTAATGAACAATAGTATAAACTGGAATGAGATTATCGGACATGAAGAAAATATAGCACAGCTGCAGCGGCTTCTGCTAGAACAGAGGCTGCCTCATGCGCTTTTGTTTTGCGGTCCGCGCGGTATCGGCAAGTTTTTGACGGCACGCGTATTGGCCGCTGCTTTATTGTGCGGCGCCGGTAGTGCTGCCCCTTGTGGGCAGTGCGAATCCTGTCGGGCTTATCTGGACGGAAATCATCCGGATCTCTATGAAATTGAGCCGGAAGGCAAGACGCTAAAGACGATAAAAATTGATCAGATTCGCACGCTGCAGGCGGAAATTGCTTTGGCACCATACATGTCACAGCGGCGGGTAGTTATTCTTGATGAAGCCGAAAAAATTAATGAAGTTGCAGCCAATGCCTTGCTAAAAACCCTGGAGGAACCGACTGGGCAGATTGTTTTTATTTTGATTGCCACTGGGCGGGAGGCTCTGCTCGACACGATTGTATCGCGCGTCAGTCTCTTGTCCTTTCAGCCACTGCCGGTTCAGCAACTGGCCGCGGCTTTAGCCCGAAGAGGAGTTACCGCCAATATGGCACTGGCAGCACTGGCCGGAGGCAGCTTTGGCCGGGCACTTGAGCTTGATGAAAATGGTGGCTTGTCACTTCGTGATGAAGTGCTTGCGGTTATGTGCCAGATCAGAGCGGCTGATATGGAATATGTCTGGTCAGTGGGAACTGCACTGGGCGAGATGAACCGGGAAAAGCTGCAGGAGTGGTTTTCCTATCTGCAGATGATTTTTCGGGATATGGTGGTTTTGTATGAAACAACAGCTCAGGATATGCTCTATAATAGCGATGTTGCTGCCAAGCTTACACAGCTATTGGCAGACTGGCCGTTGTCAAGAATTTTTGCTGCGCTGGCGCTGCTTGAAACGATGCAGCAGCGTTTGGTCAGCAATGCCAATGGGCGCCTGCTCGCGGAGCAGTTTTTATTAAAGTTGCGTGATTTGAAATAGAGGGGGCTGCTTGATGCAGACAGTAGTAGGTATTCGCTTCAAGGAAGCGGGAAAGATATATTATTTTGGGCCGGGGACGCTTAAACTGGTGCAAGGAGACGATGTCATCGTTGAAACTGTCCGGGGCGTTGAATTTGGGCAGGTTGTGATTGGCCCGCGTGAAGTTGAGGACGATAAGATCGTATCTCCGTTAAAAATCGTAAAATGTAAGGCTACCGCAGCTGACCGCAGTAAGGTCAAAGAGAATAAGCAAAAAGAAAAGGAAGCCTTTAAAATCTGCGAAAAGAAAATTACGGCACATAAGCTGCCGATGAAGCTTATCGATGTTGAGTACACGTTTGATGTGAATAAAATCATCTTTTATTTTACGGCAGATGGACGAATTGATTTTCGTGAACTCGTAAAAGATTTGGCGGCTGTCTTTCGTACCCGGATTGAACTGCGCCAGATTGGCGTGCGTGATGAAGCAAAACTCATTGGCGGCATTGGCTGCTGTGGACGCCCGCTTTGCTGCGCGACATTCCTCGGTGACTTTGAGCCGGTATCCATAAGAATGGCGAAGGACCAAAATTTATCGCTGAATCCGGCGAAAATTTCCGGAATCTGCGGCCGACTGATGTGCTGTCTGAAATATGAAAATGACGGCTACTGCAACAACAAGGGCGGTTGTGCCCGCAAGAAGATTTTGCCACCGAAGCAGGGGAGTCGTGTTGTTTCCATTGACGGCGAAGGAAAGGTGATTTCAATTAATAACCAGCGCCGTACAGCTACGATTTTGCTCGATGACCGCAAGACGATTGTCGCCTCATGGGAAGATGTTGTGGAGAAAGATGAAGACTGAATTAAAGCCAGGGGAGCGGATCGATGATCTGCTTGTCGGTGGCATGAAGATCATCCAGAATGCCAATGAATTTTGTTTTTCTCTGGATGCTGTGCTATTGGCACATTTTGCCAGTGCCAAAGCATACTATCGGGTACTGGATCTGGGGACAGGAACGGGTGTGATTCCGTTGCTGCTGTCAAGGCGAGTCAGGCATATTGAGGCACTGGAACTCAATCCGGTGATGGCAGAGCTTGCTAGCCGCAATGTGGTACTTAATTCATTACAGGCGAAGATCTCCGTTTGCCAGGGGGATTTATGCGATATTCGAGAATTTTATCCGCCGGAGTTTGCTGATCTTGTGGTGTCGAATCCACCGTATCGACCGCTTTGCCAGGGAAATCTCAATGACCTCGACGGCGTAGCCCGGGCTCGCCATGAGCTCACGGCGACGCTGAATGATGTCGTTCGCTCGGCTCGCTACGCGCTGAAATTTCGCGGTCGTTTTGCCATGGTGCATTTGCCGGAACGCTTGGGAGAAATTCTTGTCGCGATGCACGAAAACCAGCTGGAACCTAAGCGATTACAATTTGTCCATCCGAAAATTGATAAGAAGCCCAATATGGTGCTGATTGAAGCTGTGGCCGGAGGCAAACCCGGTGGGCTGCTGGTTGAGCCGCCGCTTATCGCACATGACGAAACCGGAAATTACACCGAGACCGTTAGGAAATACTTTTATGAGGAACAAAAATAATGGAAGAAACAAGGAATAGACCAGGCATATTATATCTGTCAGCAACGCCGATTGGCAATTTGGGGGATATGACATATCGGGCGGTACAGATTTTGGCACAGGTCAAGCTGATTGCTGCTGAAGATACGCGTCATACTCGCAAGCTTTTGGCTCATTATGACATTCATACAGCGCTTACAAGCTATCATGAGCATAATAAATTTACCAAAGGACCGGAGCTTATTGAATATCTGCTTGGTGGTGAGGATCTTGTCGTTGTAAGCGATGCCGGTTTACCGGGAATCGCTGATCCTGGCAGTCATCTTGCCCAGCTGGCGATTGAGAATAACATAACGGTTACGCCGTTGCCGGGTGCTAATGCGGCGCTTTCGGCCCTGATCTGTTCAGGTCTTGATACGACGATGTTTACTTTTGTCGGGTTTTTACCTCGAACGACCAAAAAGCGCGGCGAAGTTCTCGACCGGCTGCGGTATCGTGAGGAGACCCTGCTTTTCTATGAAGCACCGCATCACCTGAAGGGAACGCTGCAGCAGTTGGTGGAGGCTTTCGGCCCGCAGCGCCGTGCGGCTGCTGCCCGGGAATTGACAAAGAAATTCGAGGAATTTGTCCGCGGTTCTCTGGCCGAGTTATTGCAACACTTTACGGAAAATCCGCCGCGTGGAGAATTTGTTATCGTCCTGGAAGGCGCCGACGAAGGAGCTCAGTCACGGCTGACGGAAAGCGAACAGCTGCCGCTGAATCCGGTTGAGCTGACAGCACATTTCATGGCGTCAGGAACTGAAAAGAAAGCAGCGATCAAACAGGCTGCCATGCAGCTGGGACTGAGCCGCCGGGATGTATATCAGGCGCTGCTCAAAGCGGAAAATAAATAAAGCAAAGCCCTGAGAACCTCTTCACGAGGATAAAGATTCTCAGGGCTTCGCTTTTTTTTATTTACTAAAAGCAGACTGGGGATTACTCTTTTTCGCTTTGAAGCTCAAGCATACAGGTGCTGCAGATATTCCGTCCTTTGAATTTCGTCACGTTATCTGCGTTGCCGCAGATAATGCAAGCACAGGAAGGTTCGTATTTGCGCAGAATGATGCGGTCCTGGTCAACGTAGATTTCCAGAGCATCTTTTTCTTCGATACCCAGCGTGCGGCGCAATTCAATAGGAATGACGACGCGCCCGAGTTCATCGACCTTGCGGACAATACCGGTGGATTTCATGATGTATCAACTCCTAATTATAAATTTTTTTACATTCTGCCTTCAAATATAACATACCTAATAATACCATATATTTCAATTTCTATCAAGAAAATTTTCAGAATATAATAAATTCTTTTTGCGGGTAATTTAGTAATGGTAACTAAGCTACAATATAAAAAAGTTTTGTTCATTTATCATATTTGTTTTATAATAGAAGTTACTATATCAAGGGAGGCTTTTTTTCAGTGACTAAAAAACCATTTTATATAACAACGCCGATTTATTATCCAAGTGCCAAGCTTCATATTGGCCATGCGTACTGCACGACAATCGCGGATTCTCTGGCCCGTTTCAAGCGCCTGGCCGGGTATGATGTGCTTTTTCTGACCGGATCGGATGAGCATGGACAGAAAATCCAGCTTAAGGCAGAAGAAGAGGGCATTACGCCACAGGCCTATGTCGATAAAATTGTGGCAGGCTTCCAGGATCTCTGGCGGCGATTAAATATTTCCAATGATGATTTTATCCGCACAACGCAGCCTAGACATCATAAGGTTGTTCAGGAGATTTTTCGCAAAATCTATGAAAAAGGCGATATTTACAAAGGATCTTACACCGGCCTGTATTGTACTCCTTGCGAGACTTTTTGGCTTGAACGTCAGCTTGTCGATGGGAAATGCCCGGATTGCGGACGCCCGGTACAGGAAGTTGCCGAAGAGGCATATTTTTTCCGCCTTTCTAAATATGCAGATCGCTTACTGGCTTACATAGAGAGCAATCCGGAGTTTATTCAGCCAGTATCACGCCGCAATGAAATGATAAATTTCATTAAGCAGGGGCTGGAAGATTTGTGCATTTCAAGGACCTCTTTTGATTGGGGTATCCCGGTCCCCATTGATGAAAAGCATGTCATTTATGTGTGGTTTGATGCCCTGTCGAACTATCTGACAGCAGCGGGATATATGGATGATAAAGCGAAATTTGAAAAATTCTGGCCAGCTGATATTCATCTGGTGGGCAAGGAAATTGTTCGTTTCCATTCCATTATCTGGCCGATTATTCTGATGGCCCTCGATTTGCCGCTGCCGAAAAAGGTATACGGGCATGGCTGGCTGATTGTCGAAGGCGATAAGATGTCAAAATCGAAAGGCAATGTCATCGATCCAATTGGCCTGATTGAGGAATTCGGCCCTGACGCAATACGTTATTTTCTGTTGCGGGAAATCAATCTTGGGCTTGATGGCAATTTTTCCCGTGATGCCTTAATTCAGCGGATAAACTCGGATTTGGCCAATGACCTCGGAAATCTTTTGCATCGTACGCTGAGTATGGTCGGGAAGTACAATGGCGGGATTGTCAAAGCACCGTCAGCGGCGTCAGCAGTGGATCAATCGCTGATGGAAATGGGACAAGAGACGGTCAGACAGTTTGAAGCATCCATGGAAAAGATGGAGCTTAGTGCCACTATTAAAAATGTCTGGGCTTTTATCAGTCGGACCAATAAATACATCGATGAAACTTCACCGTGGGTGCTGGCAAAAGATGCCGGCCGGGCTGGTGAACTTGATACCGTTCTTTATAATTTGGTGGAAAGCCTGCGGATTATTAGTGTCTTGATTTCCCCGTTTATGCCGGTTACAGCAGAAAAGGTCTGGCAACAGCTCGGCATGGTGCAGCCATTTGCTGCGGTTGCACTGGATGACATAAAGGGCTGGGGAAAGACTCCGGCTGATATGAAAATCGGCACGCCGGAACAGCTGTTCCCACGGATTGAGATTGAGGTCACTGAGCCAGCGGAAAATCCCGCTGCGGAGGCAAAATCTATGTCGGCAGAGAAAAAATCTGTTCCGGTGACGGAAAATGTCGGTGAGATTACCATTGAGGATTTTGCCAAGCTTGATCTCAGGGTGGTCAAGGTACTCGATGCACAACCGGTAAAGAAAACAGAAAAACTGCTGCAGCTTACCGTTGATTTGGGCAGTGAACAGCGCACGATTATATCCGGTATTGCCAAACATTATGATCCGGCAGATCTGATTGGCAAGAATGTAGTCATGATCGTGAATTTAAAACCGGCTAAAATCCGCGGGGTTCTTTCCCATGGAATGGTGCTGGCCGCTTCTCTTGACGAGGCGCTAAAGGTCGTTGAGGTTGATATGCCAGTAGGCAGTAAGGTGAAATGATATGTTGATCGATACGCATGCTCATTTGCAGGATGAGCAATTTGATAGTGACCGGGGTGAAGTGATCGCCAGAGCTCTGGCGGCCGGTGTAGAACGAATTATCAATATCGGCGATACGATTGAATCCTCGGCCCGGGGGGTGAAATTGGCGGCGGATTATCCAGAACTTTATGCCGCGGTAGGCATCCATCCCCAGGAAGCCGGACAGATGCAGCCGTCACATGAGGAACTGCTAGCCAGTTGGGCGAAACTGCCCAAAGTTGTTGCCATCGGAGAAATTGGGCTTGATTACTATTACGAAAAGACTTCCCGGGATCGCCAAAAGGAAGTCTTCATCCGCCAGCTCGATTTGGCCCGGCAGCTTCACCTGCCGGTCTGCATTCATGACCGGGATGCGCATGGGGATCTGATGGCTATTCTCGCCAAAGAGGGTAAGGGGATCACGGGTGTGATACACTGTTTTTCCGGCAGTTGGGAGATGGCACGTGAGCTTGTCCGTAGCGGCTGGTATATTGGGATTGACGGCCCGTTGACTTTTAAAAATGCGGCCAAACTACCGGAGGTCGTTTGCCAGGTACCACTCGAGCGGCTGCTGATCGAAACCGACAGTCCTTATCTGGCTCCGGTACCGATGCGTGGCAAGCGAAATGAACCAGCGCATGTGATCCATGTTGCCCGTAAAGCGGCAGAGCTTCGTCAGATGCCTTTCGATGAATTTGCGGCGGCCACGACAAAAAATGCCCGTAATTTGTTTGGTCTAGGCTGATGTTTGACCGAAAATCCAGCTGTTTTCGCAGCTGAAAAGGCGAACATACAAGTCGATTTTTGCCCGGCATTCATCAAAAAAAGAAGGTTTAGGGACACTTGCGTGTCTTGAACTGCTTGTAATTAAAGGGTTGTAGCTTTTTACAGACAATAAAAATAGGTAGTAAAATCATAGCAGAGATTTCGTTAATATGGTAAATATTAACGAAATCTCTTTTATTATTATTCGAAATAATGATGTTGATAGCAAGGGAAACTTTCAATTATTAGTTTATAGGCATTTTTTCCTGCAATCATTCGCAATTTCAGGAAAAAGGGAATTATTGTAATCTTATTGTAAAAAAATGTATATAACAGTAAATAAAAGGTAAAAAAAGTAATAATATTACAATAAAAGGTAAAAAAATACAGTAAAATATTTACATTTAATACTTATATTAGGAGAAAAATAGCCAAAATATGGCTCTGAATTTGACATCAGAAAAAAAAACGTGGTATAATTCAGCTGTTCTTCGAAAGGGGGAATTAAATGAGTTTAAAAGCACTGATTTCAGTGATTTCAAACCAAAAGACGAGAAAAAAATTAACTTTATGCGCAGCTTTATTATTTGTATTAGCAACTGTTACCGGGTTCGTTGGCGGCTATAAAACTGTTCAGGTTACAGCTGACGGCCAAATGCGTGAAGTCACGACGATGTCCAGCAATCCGGAAAATATTCTGGAGCAGGCTGGCATTCAAATGCAAGACAAGGATGAATACCGTTTATCGACTGAAAAAGTTAAAAACCACACCGTAATTACGGTCTATCGTGCAGTTCCTGTTACTGTGGAGTACCAAGGAAAAAAACAGGAAATAATTACCGGCAAGCCAACAGTGGGAGAATTGCTCAGTGAACTGGGCTATGATGGAGATGGCTATCGTGCCACTCCAGGGACAACTTCGAAAATCCAGGAAAAACTAAATATAAAAGTCGAAGCAGTTTCGACGAAAATTATTGAACGCGAAGAACAAGAACCATATCAGGTAGTACGCCAGCCAGATCCGGCCGTTGAAAAGGGAAATGAAGAAGTGCTTCAGCCGGGTGCTAATGGCGTTAAACGGGTAAAGATTGAGGAACACTATAGCGATGGACGGAAGACGGGTGAGGACCTGCTCGAAGAAACCGTAACCGTTCCAGCGCAGCCACAGGTCGTCAGAGTTGGAGCTCGTGACACAGTCGCGACATCCAGAGGAAACATGCGATTTGAGCGCGCTCTATATATGGAAGCTAGCGCTTATCTGCCTTCCGATGGCGGCGGCAGTGGAATTACAGCAACTGGAATGCGCGCACAGCATGGTGTTGTAGCCGTTGATCCGGATGTGATACCACTTGGAACAAGGTTGTTTATCCCTGGCTACGGAATTGCGATCGCCGCTGACACAGGCGGAGCAATTCAGGGAGCCAAGATTGATTTGTGCATGGAAAGTTATGGCGATGCGATTTCCTTCGGTCGTCAGACAATTAAGGTATACGTGCTTAACTAATACAGAAGCCTGCGGCAGAATGGATGAATTTTGCCGCAGGCCTTTTTCTTTTGTTGTTTTTTCGAAGATATTTAGTTAAACTATATTAATATAGAAGAAATGAGAGTTGGAGATAAAGCTATGATAAAAGAAGTTCTAGTTGTGGAAGGAAAGATGGATGTTGTCGCTGTCGATCGGGCAGTTGATGCTGACTGCATTATCACCGGTGGATTCAGCTTACAAAAGCATACGATTGACAACATTCGTCAAGCATATAAAAAACGCGGGATTATCATCATGACGGATCCTGATTCTGCCGGAGAGCGGATTCGCTCTTATCTAAGCAAGCGTTTTCCGGAGGCCAAGCATGCGTTTGTGCCTAAAGAAGATGCAACCGCTAACGATGATATCGGCATTGAACAGGCATCGCCAGAGGCGATTCGCAAGGCCCTCGAAATGGTTCGCACGCTTGACTGGAATCCGCAGACGTTATTTACCGGTGCCGATCTGTTGCAGGCCGGGCTCAGCGGCAGTCCGGATGCTGCAGGCCGGCGGGCTGCAATCGGTGCTAAAATAGGTGTTGGTTATGCAAATGCCAAAACATTTTTGCAGCGGCTGAACCATTATGGTGTTACAAGAGAAGAATTTGATAAGGCTCTGCAGGAGCTTGCTGCACAAGAGGCAGCCGAAGGAGAAGAAGCATGATACAACCACTAATCGCTAATCGCGATGTAACAAAACACATATTAAAATCCTTTAATATTCATATGAGCAAGCGGCTTGGACAGAACTTTTTAATTGATGAGAACATTGTCCGAGGGATTGTTGCCGCTGCAGACCTGGAACCAGGGGAGAAAGTACTGGAAGTTGGGCCTGGTATTGGAACGCTTACGCAGGGACTGGCTGAGGCAGGCGCTGACGTTGTTGCGGTGGAACTCGATAAAAAATTGCCGGCCGTTTTAGCGCAAACACTGGCGGGGTATAAGAATGTCAGGATTGTGCCGGGAGATATATTGAAGGTCAATATTCCTGAAATTACGGACAATGTTCCGTTTAAGGTTGTAGCAAATCTGCCGTATTATATTACGACACCAATCATCATGGCTCTGCTGGAACAGCATTTGCCGATCAGCCGACTGGTGACGATGGTGCAGAAAGAAGTTGCTCTGCGCATGATTGCCGAGCCGGGGAAAAAGGACTATGGTGCATTATCGGTAGCGGTTCAGTACTATACGCGGCCGAAAATAGCCCTGGATGTACCGCCAAAATCTTTTCTGCCGGCGCCAGAGGTGGATTCTGTTGTGATCTGCTGCGAGGTGAGGGATACGCCGCCGGTAGACGTATTGGAAGAGAAGATGTTTTTCCGCGTAGTCAAAGCTGCTTTTGGACAACGCCGTAAGACGCTTAACAATGCCTTGAAATCAATGGGGCTGGAAAAAGAGGCGGTTAAAACAATTCTTGAACAATCAGCAATTGATGGCGTTCGCCGGGGTGAAACCTTGTCCCTTGAAGAATTTGCTAAAATTGCTAATGCGATAACAGCTGCTGCAGGGACCGCTGCCGGCGAATAGGAGTGGGAGCATGAAATGTATTTCCTGGAATGTAAACGGCTTAAGGGCCTGTCTGACCAAGGGCTTTATGGAATCGATGGAAACACTTGCCGCCGATGTAATCTGTCTGCAGGAAACAAAACTGCAGCCAGGGCAGGTGGAAATTGATTTGCCCGGATATTTTCAGTACTGGAATAGTGCGGAAAAAAAAGGATATTCCGGCACGGCAGTTTTTTCTAAAATCAAGCCGGAACAGGTCACGTATGATATGGGAATTGAAGAGCATGATCATGAGGGCAGAATTATCACCTTGGAGTTTGCGGATTGGTTTTTGGTAAATGTCTACACTCCGAACGCAAAACGCGAGCTCGAGCGACTTGACTACCGCATGCAGTGGGAGAATGATTTTCGCCTTTACCTGCTGGAGCTGGCAGCTAGAAAACCACTGATTCTCTGTGGCGATTTAAATGTTGCTCATCAGGAAATTGATTTAAAAAATCCGAAAACAAACCGCCGCAATGCGGGTTTTACGGATGAAGAACGCGGCAAGATGGGAGAATTGCTGGCAGCCGGATTCACGGATAGCTTCCGTTATCTTTATCCGGATAAAACAGGGATTTACAGTTGGTGGTCGTATATGCGCAAAGCCAGGGAAACGAATGCGGGCTGGCGCATTGATTACTTTATCGTTTCTGACAGCATCAAGGAGAAAATAAGGGACGCTACCATTCATGGTGAGATCTATGGCAGTGATCACTGCCCGGTCGGCCTGGATATAGATTTATAAGGGGCTATAAAAAGCGAGGCACCGCAAATTTGCGGTGCCTCGCTTTTTATGACTATATATCCCAGTGCAGTTTATCCGGAGCTGGCGTTGCCCGATCGATTTCGCTTAAAATCCAGGCAGCATTTTCATGTGAGGCGGCAAAGGCTTCCTCCAATGCCGAAACAGCACTTTCTGGAACCTCCATAAAGGAAAGTGCCATGTGCATAAAATCTTTGGCAATTAATACCAGACCGCGTTCAGCGGCTATTTGGGCTTTGAAGCGATAGCCATAATACAGATAACTGTTGTGTGGAACCGGCAGTGGCTGATAGATGGCTATGCGTTCGTCGGCCTCAGCTTCAGCTTCTTGGGTCTGCTTCAGCAGGTGCAGGGTGTTCCAACGGTCAGCCCATAGCTCGCCGCGCAGGATGTATTTATACAAAAAGTCGGTAGACTCAGCGAGTTCAATGGCGAGGTTGATATATGACAGGGCTTCCTCCCGTGTTTCATCCTCGTCACGCAGACAAAGCCCCAGCGTCTGCAGGGCAAAAACTTTTTCTTCGACATCTTCTATATTTTCCTCGTCGATATCACTATCAACAACAGATTTGAATAACTCGATACCGGTTTCTTTTTGGGAGAAATCCGGCATGACGAGAAAATGTGCCAGACGAGCTCTGGCATGCCAGTCATCAAAGCCTTTGTCAAATAAATGATGTGGTGGCTTGGCCGGAGAATCGAGGACGAGGTGAACCAGTTTATGAAAATCAGCGGTATTCATGTATATCACTCCTAAACCTATAGAATCTAATTTTAAATTATATCACAGACCGTTGAAAAAGAGCAGGGGAAACTGTCAGAACCTATATATTATCCAAAACTAGCAGACAGTTGCTGGTTGGTTTATACCGGAGAGTGGCGGGGAATAGAATAAATATGTATAAAAATTCGCTTGTTGTTGTTTTTATACATATAACAACCGGGGCTGGGAATGTGAAAAAATGAACAAAAACAATGATTTTGAGCAAGAGAATGTTAAAAAAATCACGAGGAAACGTTGCGGTTGAACTTGTATTATTATGCGATTGAGGGTGGCTGGACACGAAAAAGCATGTTATAATAAATACAAATAAATAATTTTTTCATAGACAAAGGAAGCATGTCTCTTGTCTGACAGGGGCGAATCCTTTGTTAATCATAACCAAATGAAATTGAGGCGATACGATGGCAGAGAAGGATTTTGAATATGATCCC
>JBOFWE010000304.1:0-1934 GCA_051653465.1 Selenomonadaceae bacterium
TCATGGTCATCTGCCATGGCGGTCCGATTGCTGATCCTGACGATGCGGAATATGTTATCAAGCACGTACCGGAAATTGATGGCTTCTTTGGGGCATCTTCCATTGAACGACTGGCTTCCGAGCGTGGCATGACGGCCCAGGCCAGTGCTTTTAAGGCGATTCAGAAATAAGCTACAGCAGTCACTCGTTGTGGACAGTAAAAATAAATAATGCAGGCTGTTTGGTTGCCGCTGGATATGTTTTATAAAATATCCAGCGGTTTTTCTTCTTCGGCTGCATGTCGGGGTAAAAAATTGATTCAGTGTATATTGAGTGTATAGTATATGCTGTTTGCGTTAAACATGTAATTGAGCAGTATAATAACTACAGGAATTTTAGTGGAGATTTCTTTTTGGGTAATAAAATGATATCCTTAGAATAAAAGGGATATCATCCTTGCTATAATATGCGTAATTGGATTTTTGCAGTAGCTTGGGCAGGACATTGTCTGGAGCAATTGTTTCTGTCGGGCTTGATTGCCATTAGAAAGGTGGCTGGAATTTTGAAAATAGAACGACTCGTGGCCATGCTTTCGGTTTTGGCAAGTGCAGAGCGCATTACCGTAAAGGAATTGGCGGAACGCTTTGAGGTATCAAAAAGAACCGTTTTCCGTGATCTGGAAAGCCTAAGCCGGTCCGGGGTCCCGATTGTATCGTATCCGGGAATTGGCGGCGGCGTAGGCGTTTTAGCGGGCTACAAGGTGAATAAAAGCATTCTTTCGGCCGAGGAGGCCGGGCAGATCTGCACGGGCCTGCAGGCTCTAAAGAGCATCCAGGCAGATGATGCGATAACGAACCTGATCGCTAAACTTGTCCCCGGGGCGCAGGCTGATGCCAGCAGCCAAACCGATTACGTGATAGATCTGTCTTCCTGGTTTTTAGACAGCCGGACAGCTGAAAAAATAGCAGCCCTCCGCCAGGCGATTTCCGGGCGCCATTGCCTTCGGCTGGATTATATATCGGTGCATTCCCGAATGGAACGGATCGTTGAACCGCACCGCTTGCTGTTTAAGCAGTCCCATTGGTATTTGTATGCTTTTTGCCGTGAGCGCCACGAGTTTAGGCTGTTTAAACTGCGGCGGATGGCCTCTTATGAAATTATGGAGGAAACCTTTGAGTTTAAGGAGATGGAACCCGTTAAGGTGGGGAAAGCCTATGGCAATGATGCCTTTTTTCCTGAGCAGCAGGAAAAGAACTTTGCGGTAATCCTGGAATATGATCTTGACGATGAATTTTTTTTGACAGACCGCGTGGATGCTTCGTTATGTAAAAGGGGATTGCGGGGCGAGACGTCTGTCGGGGAAATCCGCTTTGCGGCGGCTGATTTAAAGTGGGTGACAGAGTTCGTTTTTAGCATTCTCGATAAGGTCCGGGTCCTTTCTCCGCCGGAATTGAAAGCTGAGATAAGGCAGCGCTTAAATAAAATAAATAAGTTTTATAAAGATGACATATAGGTGTCATCTTTTTTGTTGTAGAATAAGCAAAGAAAGCGAGGCCGATGAAATGAAAAAAGAAGTACTGGTATTTATATTTGATGGCTATGCAGACTGGGAAAGCGCTTATGCTTGTGCGGAGCTCAATGACCCGGAAACTGAGTATACGGTCAAAACCCTCAGTCTAGATAAACAGGAAAAAATCTCCATGGGAGGATTTAAGGTATTGCCGGATTACTCAGTGGAAGATTTTCCAAAAGAGTTTAGCTTGTTGCTCTTGACCGGAGGCTATGCCTGGATGCAGCAGTTAAATGATGCCGTCTTACCGGTTGTGAAATATGCGGTTGCAAGAAATATTCCGGTAGCTGCGATCTGCAACGCTGCTAATTTTATGGCGCAGCAGGGGTATCTGGATCAGATTGCTCATTCGGGGAATACGGTTTCCTTTATGCAGCAGCAAGCC
>JBOFWE010000305.1:0-2371 GCA_051653465.1 Selenomonadaceae bacterium
ATCTGAGGGATGCGTTATAATGATATTATACAAAATTACTTAAAGGAGGAATTTTTTATGTTGCCCATCAAAATCATGGTCGCTTATGATGCTTCGTCTTACAGCCGCAAAGCTCTCGACTGGATACTAAATGAGCCAAGATTTCAGGGCTGCGACATCCATGTCGTGACGGTACTGCCGACAGCCAACAGTTTTCATGTCTATGAAAGCATCCCCGTAGCTATAGCTGATCTGATTGAGACCCGTAAAGAAGAGATCAGCCAGGGCCTGGAGGCTCTAAAAACCGATTGCGCCGCTAAAAACAAGCTGATCAGCACCCATGTACTTGAAGGCAACACCGCCCAGGCGCTGCTTGATTACGCCGATGCCGCTGCCATCCAGATGATCGTCACCGGAACCCGCGGTGCGGGCGGTTTTGAAGGCCTTCTTTTAGGCAGTGTCGCCCAAAAGCTCGTCACCCATGCCAAAGTTCCGGTTTTGGTAATAAAATAACATAGAAAATGCCCCTTTCGGCTGTATAAGCGGAAAGGGGCATTTCTTGCTATTTATCTCGTTTAGCTTTTTACTGATAAATGGGCGCTGTTAGCCACGCCGCACTCCACTGTTGCTACGGCTTTATCGCCAAAAGCAAACGTGAGATTTGATCCCATAGCTGCATTTACTGCCGACCAGTTGTCAATCGTAATTGAAGAATGGTCCGCATATTGAATGTATAAGCTGTTATCTGCTTGCTGTTTTATGGATATATCCGTCGGCAAAATCAAATCAGACATCATAAATACAACTTTGCTGTCCTTGGCTGACATTTCTGCAAGATTAAAGCTGACATGTGAATTCTCGATGTTTTCTTTATCGAATTTCAATTCAACCCGCCCGCTTGCGAGGGCTCCATCATGCATCATGCCGATTACATATTTGTCATTGCCGCTCTGTCCATAAAGAAGATTGTTCCCGCCTGCCCAGACGAGAGTATCGTTGCCCTTGCCGCCATAAAGCTCATCATTGTTGTTAGCGGCAATCAGATAGTCATTGCCATCGCCACCATAGAGGATATTGCTGCCGCCGCCACCATAGAGAAAATCGTCACCGGCCCCACCTGAAATAAAGTCATTACCAGCTCCGCCGATGAGAACATCATTTCCCTTGCCGCCGACAAGATACGTATTATTGCTGCCCGCATGAATTTCATTGCCAAGATCATTGGCGGCAATCAGTTCCTGCTGCTGCGAGGTTGACGTGTAGGATTTTTGGCCATCACCTAAAATAACACGCTTTTCTGGATAGGAGAAATCGGTGCCATCAAAGATGCTGATCTGCTGGCCGACTTCATGCCGGTCCAGGCGCATATCCTTGATGCCCATTGCTGCCTGGTAAAGTTCCATGGCAATCCGGTAATTAGGTAAAGCTCCCGGCTGATCCCCACGGGCAAGATTATACGGCATTTCAACCGTTACTCCGACATGGTTTTCACCGGAAAAAGCACCAACCGGATCCCCCTCGGTACAGAAGTTGACAATAAAGGAAAACTCCTTTGCATCGAGCTTTTTCCCGGTTAATTGTTCAAGCTGTGTCATCATGCCCGGGCCGTCAACCGCTACCGTTGGCACCTGCAACCCCGTATCAAGATAATATTTGGCCGATACCAGCTGCGCCATCGCGCCTGCCAGAGAATGCCCACTGACAACAATATTATAGCCTTTCAGGGAAGAATCTCCCTGAATAGTATTCATCACCTGATTGAACCAGGAATACGCCGCATAATATTGATCCGGAATTTTATTGGCCATCATCTGTAGATCTGACACTCCGTCTTTACCTAATACAAGATGCCATTTTGCATACAGGTGGTCATAATCCTCTTCTGAAATAAATTTTGAAAAGCCACTACTGGCAACCGACAGGTCTTTGAATAACTGCGCATCAAGGACATTTTCACCCAGCAATTTTGTAAAACCATGGGAGCCTTCAAACGCTATATCAATTTCTCGGGTCGTATCGTTGACAAAGGTTCTGGCATTAAGGCCCGTAAGCAATTGATCGGTAGAAGCATATTGACGCCACTGGGAAACGCCTTCGTCATGCGCCACATATTTGTAAAAGGCATAGGTTTCCTTGTAGGACAACTTCATAATATCTGCCATAGAGGCATTGCTGGTTCCACTGACTGTAAATCCAGGTTTTACATGAGGCACATCCGAGGCCTGGCCAACTTCTGACAACCCCACAACGGAAGCTGCCGTTTGCAGTACATCCCCAACGACCGCACGCCCAACCTGACGCACATCTTCTACTGTCTTGACAACATTTGTGATACCATCTTCTATCACTGCTACCGGATCCAGTAGCAGGTGTTTCTTAAATAAGCTCATAC
>JBOFWE010000306.1:0-5338 GCA_051653465.1 Selenomonadaceae bacterium
CCATAGCTGACAATCGGCTCATTCGAATCCTGGACCGCCGCAATGGTTGCCACTGCCTCTTTTGCTGAATAATCCCGGCAATATGGCACGGCGACAAAGAAGGTCAGCAGTGTATAAAATACAAGATTCAGCGCAACCACCCGCTTGACAACGAGCGGGTGCTGAACAAGAAAACGCGCTGCCAGCACAGACAGCGGCAACAGATAGGGAAAGGAATACGTCGGATACTTCGTGGCCATGCATTGATAAAAAACCGCAATAGCGACCGCCCAGATCAGCAAAAATCCCGTTGTTTCATCAATTACCGGCCACTTTCCTACCTGCCAGTATTTCCTTACCACCGCGGGGACAACAAACACCCAGGGGAAAAATCCGATCAGGAATATCGCCGTATAATAATACCAGACATCAAACCGCGGATGCTCTGAAACCGTTGCCCGCAGAACATTATGCACGCCCAAAAAGGTATTAATGAAATCCATTCCATGCAGGGCATACATTATCAGATACCAGCTGCCGCCCACAAGCAGAAATATCCCGCTTCCGGCAATTATTTTCATATGCCGGATTTCCGAAAAGCTGCGCCGCCAAAGCAAAAACAGCATGACAATAAATCCCGGCAGCAAAATGCCAATGGGTCCCTTAGTCAAAACAGCCAGCCCCGCAAAAAAATAGCAGCCATAATAATAGTGTTTTTTCCCGCTGCTGTAGGCCAGATAAAACAGAATCAGTACGGCATTAAAAAAGACAAACAATGTCATATCCGTGATTACAGCTTTGGCAATCAACCAGTATTCAAACGAAGTCCCCAGTACCAGCGCGGCAAAAAATCCTGTTTTCGCATCGTACAGCTTTTTGGCAAAGGCATATGTCATCCATAAGCCCAAAATCCCGGCCACCGCCGGAAAAAATCGGGCGGCGAACTCATTGAGACCAAACAATTTGAAAGCCGCCGCTAATTCCCAGTAGAAAAATATAGGTTTGTCATACCAATAAGATCCATAAATCTGCGGTGATATGTAGTCTCCGGAGCGGAGCATTTCACTGGCCGTCAGGGCATAATTCGACTCCACCGGATCCGTAATAAAAATCGAGCCATTGCCTAAAAAAAACAAGTACAGCCCCAGCCCAACTAACAGCAGCAGCTGTTTATTTATATGAAATTTCATCTTTTTTCCTCCTATCATATATCATAGTTACGGCTGATGTGCCTCTTCTGTCCCCGGCTTACCGCGTTCAATCAAATACAGGGGACGTCGTTTAACCTCTTCAAAGACCCGTCCGATATACTCGCCAATAATTCCCAAAATCGACAACTGTACGCCACAGAAAAAAAGCAGACTGACCGTAATGGTCGCCCACCCCGGCACAGCATCTCCGGTAAAAAATTTAATAAACAACACATGCAGCATCAGTAGCAGGCTGATAAAGCCGCATACAAACCCACCATAGAGACCGAGGCGCAACGGCGATGTCGAATAGGCCATTATTCCGTCAAGTGCAAAATGGATCATCTTATGTAAGGAAAATTTTGACTTCCCGGCAAATCGCTGGGGAGCAATAAAAGTCAGTGTCGTCTGGTGATATCCCATCGCCCCAATCAGTCCGCGAATAAACCGGGCCTGCTCCCGGTAACGACGAAACGCCAGCACTACCCGCCGATCCATAAGACGAAAATCAGACCCTCCCGGCTGCACTGGAACTTTTGACAGACGGTTCAGCACCTTATAATAAAAATTCGAAGTGAATTTTTTTAGCCAGGACACACCTTCTGTCGTCTGCCGGATCGTCTGCACGACATCCGCACCAGTCTCCCACTGCTGCAGAAGCAGTGGCACGAGCTGTGGCGGATGCTGCAGATCACCATCCATAGTAATCACCGCATCCCCATCGGCCTGATCGAGCCCGCAGGTAAGCGCCGCCTGATGGCCAAAATTACGCGCCAGAACAATCCCCTGGACACGGCAATCACGATCTTCAAGGGCCGCGATAAATACACGCGTATCATCCGTTGATCCGTCATCAATAAAAATAAGCTCAAAATCATAATCCTGAGTATCCATCACCCGGCAAATTTCTTTATAAAACTGCTCAATATTTTCTTCTTCATTGTACACAGGAACCACAATCGATATTTTTTTCATACGCTGTTTTTCACTTGACCTTTCCTGATCCAGCCCCCTGTTCTTTTCTCCGCAAGGTCTACGCCAAATCATTTTCAATGAACTTATTCTAAGCCGCAAACCTTAAAAAACCCTTAATAATAAAAAACAAGGGCAGCTAAGGTCTATTCCCTCAGCTGCCCTTGCCTAAAACTGACTAAGACACAAAATATTTACTTCACTGCTGCATATCCACCATCTTTATACAGCATACTGGCACCCTGATACCAGCCAATAGCTTCTTTTAGCAGCTGCTCGTTGGGAGGCTGCTGCTGGTATTCACCTGTCTGATAATTGATTTGATAAAATACGGCCCGTTTCTTTGGCTCAAGAACAACCAAATCATTGCCTTTAGCATAAGCAATATTTTGATAGGTACTGATAAAAATCCGTTCCCGACCCGGTTCCAATTTCATAATATCATAGCCCATGAATCTTGACGTATAGGAAAAATCGAGCAGCCCGAGCAGCGTTGGCGGCACATCAATCTGACTCATCAACCGGTCAACACGTCCCGGAGAAATCAGTTCCGGCGCATAGATCAAGAGTGGTATATGATATTTTTTGATGGGCACTTCCGTGTTGCCAGCACTTGATGCCTGATGATCGGCAACGATGACAAACACGGTGTTATTAAACCAAGGCTTTTTCCGGGCATCTTCAATAAATTTCCCAATAGCCCAGTCCGTATACTTAACAGCCCCTTCGCGGCCTCCCGGTGAAGGGATGTCAATTCGCCCATCCGGATAAATATACGGACGATGATTTGAGGTCGTCATGATCGTTTGAAACGTTTTTTCCCCCTTGGCATATGCCCGATCAAGATTTTCAATGGCCTCATCAAAGACAACTTCATCCGCCACTCCCCATACGGTTTCGGTCATAATCCGTTCCTGGGGAATATCTGTCCGATCAAATATCTGGTAGTTATTTTTCTGATAAAACTCATTCATGTTGTCAAAGTAACCATAGCCACCATAAATAAACCAACTCTTATAATCGCGATTGTTCAGCACTGCTCCGAGGGTAAATAAATCCCCATTATCGGGCCGGCGGACAATGGATTGCCCCGGTGTCGGCGGAATAGCCAATGACAAGGCTTCAAGGCCACGCACCGTACGCGTGCCGGTAGCATATACCCGCGTAAAAAGCAGTGACTCCTTCGCCAGTTTGTCAAGATTCGGGGTCAGCCCCTGTGTATTCCCAAAAACGCCTAAATATTCAGCGCTCAGACTTTCAACCGTTATGACAACAATATTGGGATGTTTTTCCGGACCATCGGCCGTAATTTTTCTCGTTAAATCCGCACTGTCACCAGCAATAAAATGGCTGTTGCTTTCCTGTAAAAGGTCTCTGAGTTCTGCGGCTAACTCTGTCTCCGGCATGGTTTTATAATAGCGGTCATAATCAAGCTCATTGTTGCGAAAGGCTGAAAAAAATTCATAAATTCCATTGCCGGCAAGCTCATTATCCGTAGCATTGGTGCTGATATTTTTCAGACTGCCACTGAGTAAAAAAAATACGGCAAAGGGAAAAACCAGCCCGGCAATGGCAACGGTCATCCGCCCTCGTAAAGAAGCTGTATCATCCCAGCGCAGACATTTACAATAAAACAAGGCGGTGATCAGCGTGGCCGCAGCCGCTATAACGGAAAAAACCGTCTTCACCGGGTAACCCTCACGAATCATGCCCAATAATTCCTGGGTATATACAAGATAATCCACCGCTATAAAATTGAACCGCGCTTGAAATTCCGCCCAAAAATATGCCTCGGTAACACTGAGCAGCAGCAACCCGGCGACTGAGCTCCACACGATCACTAAAATAAAAGCTTTATTCCAGCGCGTATTGAAAAAACGCCGTGGCACAGCTGCCAGATAAAGCAGCAAGGGCAAAAGGCCCTGTCCGGCAACCGCAGCATCAAACACCAGTCCGGCCGCGAATACCTTAATAAGTTCGCCCGGCCCAGCCGCAATCTGGCCGACCGAATAAAACAGCAGCAATAGCCGCAGCAGGAAGCCCGCGACAAGCCAAAACGCCCCCAGCACAATTGCGGCGGAAAACCTGCCTGTTATTTCTCTATTTACTTTCATTGAATCCTCCTAAAACACTTTACCAATTTTGTCCTAAGTTATAATTATACTCCAGCATTCTGAAAATAAGCTTTAAGTACTAATTTTACTTTTATATGCCGCGGGCAGTAGCCTCTGACCGACTCAGTCCATAGATTCTTCGCTATTGGGGCGCAAAAAAAGACCGGCATATGAAACGCCGGTCTTCTCCTGTTATTTAAATATCCTGCTGCATTACAACAAGTTCTTCTTTTTTCCTGCGAGCGATATCAGCGGCCGCCGTAAAGAGAACATCCGTCGACGAATTCACAGCCGTTTCCGAGGAATCCTGCAGTACACCAATAATAAAACCAACACCAACCACCTGCATGGCAATATCATTATTAATGCCAAACAATGCGCAGGCCATCGGAATCAAAAGCAGCGACCCGCCGGCTACACCGGAGGCTCCACAGGCTCCAACCGCCGAAGCCGCACTGAGCAGCAGTGCCGTCCAGATATCAACCTGAATTCCCAGGGTATGCACCGCCGCCAAAGTCAATACGGAAATGGTAACCGCAGCCCCCGCCATGTTTATTGTTGCCCCAAGAGGAATCGAAACGGAATACGTATCCGGATCAAGATTCAGTTTCTCACAGAGCTTCATATTTACCGGTATATTGGCCGCTGAGCTGCGTGTAAAAAATGCATAAATGCCGCTCTCCTGCAAACAGGTAAACACCAAAGGAAACGGATTGCTCTTGATCTTGATAAAGACGATCAGCGGATTGATGACCAGCACAACAAACAGCATGCAGCCAATCAAAAGGGCCAGCAACTGAGCATAGCCAACAAGGGCTTCAATTCCATTCGTCGAAATAGAATCTGCTACCAGTCCAAAAATACCAATCGGCGCCAGCTGAATGACCCAGCGCACCGCTTTCGACGTAGCCTCCGAGGCTGCCAGAACCACTTTTTTTACGCTTTCATCAGCCTGGCGCAGTGCCACCCCAAAAATTGCACTCCAGAACAGTATCCCTAAATAATTCCCGGTCATCAGCGCATGTACCGGATTATCAACCAAGTTCAGAAGCAGCGTTCGCAAAACTTCAACAATCCCATTTG
>JBOFWE010000307.1:0-3780 GCA_051653465.1 Selenomonadaceae bacterium
GAAAATACGCTGACCGAATTGTGGTCGATTTTTGATTTTATGATGCCAGGGTATCTCCTGTCGCATAAGGCCTTTAAGCAGCGGTTTGAAGCGCCGATTGTCAAAGGGCGCGATCCACACGCACTGAAGGATTTAAACCGCCATATTGCCCCATTTATCCTGCGTCGCATGAAAAAAGATGTCCTGCAGGAACTGCCGGATAAAGTTGAAGGAAAAATGGTAAATGAAATGACGGCCAAGCAGGCAAAGGTTTATGCCGGGTATTTGATGCAGGCAAAAAAAGAATTCGCTGCCGCCTTGAAGGCGCATGGCTTTGAGCAGAGCCGGATCCGGATTCTGGCTATTTTGACAAGGCTGCGGCAAATCTGCTGCCATCCGTCGCTTTTTCTCGAGGATTACAGCGGGGGCTGTGGCAAACTTGATATGCTGGAGGAAGTTGTAGAAGATGCCGTTGCTGCCGGACACAGAATGCTGATCTTTTCCCAGTTTACGACCATGCTCAAAATTATTGGGGATAAACTTCGCCGGCGGGGGATTGCCTATGAATATCTGGACGGGCAGACACCGGCCATGGAACGCATGCGTCTGGTAAAGGCCTTTAACTGCGGAACGCAGCCGATTTTCCTGATTTCGTTAAAAGCTGGTGGCACAGGGCTGAATTTGACCGGGGCCGACATGGTCATTCATTATGATCCGTGGTGGAATCCGGCGGTTGAGGATCAGGCCACCGACCGTGCCTATCGTCTGGGACAGAAGAAAAATGTCCAGGTGTTAAAATTTATTACAAAAAACACAATTGAAGAAAAAATATTTGAACTGCAGCAAAAGAAAAAAATGCTGATCGATCAGATGATTCAGCCAGGAGAAAACTTCCTGTCAAAACTCAGTGAAGAGGAAATTCGGGATTTATTTAAGTAGGTGAAGGAATGGAACGCTGGATAATGCATGTGGATATGGATGCTTTTTTTGCTTCGGTGGAACAGCTCGATCATCCGGAATATCGTGGGCAGCCGGTGATTGTCGGCGGCCTTGGTAATCGGGGAGTGGTTTCGACAGCCTCGTATGAGGCCCGGCACTTTGGCGTCCATTCAGCCCTAAGCATGATGGAGGCCCGGCGGCGCTGCCCGCAGGGGATTTTTGTTGCCGGTCGCTATGATCGCTATCATGAAATTTCCCAGCAGATTTTTGCCGTTTTTGCTGAGTTTTCGCCTAAGGTCGAGCCGCTGTCCGTCGATGAAGCCTTTCTCGATATTACCGGCATGGAGCGCCTGTTTAGCGACCGCCGCAGTTATGCGGAGCAGCTCAGACAGCGGATTTTTGAAAAAACCGGCCTGGTAGCTTCGGTCGGCATTGCCCCGAATAAATTTCTGGCCAAGCTGGCCTCAGATCTTGAAAAGCCGGCGGGACTCGTGCTGATTGAACGCGGACAGGAAGAAGCTGTTCTCTTCAATCTGCCAATTCGGCGGTTATGGGGTGTGGGCGGCAAGACCAATGAAAAACTAGGGCAGCTGGGGTTTAAGACGATTGGCGATATTGCCGCGGCTGACCGGCGGCAACTGGAAAAGTTCTTTGGCGGCCGGCTGGCCTGCCATCTCATCGAACTTGCCCACGGGCGGGATGACCGCGAGGTGGAGACGGAGCGGGTCATGCAATCCATCGGCAATGAAGTGACGTTTGCGCAGGATCTGACGCAGACAGCGCAGGCAGAGTGTGAGCTTTTGGCCTTGGCGGAAAAAGTCGGCTGGCGGCTGCGTCAGGCCGGGGTTAAAACGCGAACTGTAACCTTGAAAATCCGCACCGCCTCTTTTCGGACGATCACCCGCAGCCGCACGCTGCCCGAGCCGACTAATTTTGATAAAGAGCTTTACCAGATGGCTCTGGAACTCTACCGACAGGCGGCAATTGGCGAAGGGATCCGCCTGCTTGGCATCACTGGCAGCAATTTGCTGCTGCACGAGCAGGAATCGTTGTTTGGAATAGATGACAAGCAAAAGAAGCTCTACCAGGCGGTGGATTCGCTTAAGGGCCGCTTTGGCAATACCATTATTACCAAGGCACAGCTTGTCGGCCGGAGCAAAAAAGAGTAGTTTTTTACGGCAAACGAAAAAGGACTCACCCCGAAGGGTAAGTCCTTTCTTGAAAGATTGTGCCCAAAATGCCGTTACCTCTTTATGCCTAAGACCTGCAACCCAGCAGGTGGGTATCCTGAGTCGTGATTTTGCTATTCGCTCGAAGGCGATGCAGCAGCCACAAAACACATCGGATTCCCTCTTAAAAAAAGTAGGTTAGACATATAAAAGGCCCACGCACACTCCAGGCAGGCCAACCTTTATGAGGCTATAATACCATAAAAACCAAGGAGTTGCAACGCTTTTGTGGGGGACATAGATCTTGCCGGAGGCAAAACAGTGCGGCTTTAAGGGAAAAGGAAATCGCATAAAAATGGCGAATATATATAGTTTAAATGCATTTGATAAGGAGTAAGTAAATGGAAAACAACAAAATGCGGGCTATTTTGGCCGAAGTCGGGCAGGAACCGCGAATTTACGAACTGTCAATTGACGGCGATCAGCAGCAGGAGGAACTCTGCGATCTGCTCGGCGGCAACTTTGGTGCAACCGAGTTTTTTGATATTGGACAGGGCGTATCCTTGTTTATTTTGACCAATGATCTGAGTGTTCCCCTGGGACTCAAACCCAATCGGCGTTTCCCCGGCAAGGACCGGGATACCATCATTTTCGGCAATGCCGTCTTTATTGCCGCTTACAATGACCGGGCCGGAGACGAAAAATCCGGGACAATGGATATGCCGGAGCGCATCTGCCGGATGTTTATTGAGCAGATCACAAAAAATTTTGCTGCCTGCCAGGGGGATGAAAAACCTCGGTCGGAAGATGAGATCTATTATGACAATTTGGGGGAAGAAAATGAACAGGCCTATAAATGGCTGGAAATAGAAAAACCTGCCGAACTCGGCAGGTCAATTGAGGCTGGACGCGTCAGATTTTACCAACCCCCGCAGGGACAGGAAATTATGCTGGCGGGCGGACGTTATTTCCGCAAAAATCTGATTCATACGGACAAGACGCCGCTGCACTGATCTCATTTAAATAGCTGCAACAGGCTCATTACGGCATAGACTAGGCCACCGGCAATTAGCGGGCCGACGGTGATGCCCTTGAAGAAGAAGACACCGATCATCGTGCCGATAATCAGTGCGGAGACGACTTCCGGCGAGCTTTTTAACAGCTGGACCCCATAGCCACCTGAGGCAGCTGCGAGTGTACCGGCGATGATCGCCGTGATGCCAAGCGGTGATTTAAAGGAATCCAGCATGATCTTAACGGTGATTTCCCCGTTGGCAATCGGGACAAGAATGGCCATTGTCAGCAGGATGATGCCCCAGTTCAGCCCATAGGTTCCAAGAGCTGAGATCGCAGACGTCAAGCCGAGCAACTTTAGCACCAGGACGATGCCGGCAGCATAGGCAACGGAGGTGTTGTGCCCGAGCAGGCTTAAGAGTAAAATGGCAGCCAGTGCCAGGGATTCGGAATTCATCGGCATTACCGTCCTTTATACAAAGATTATTTCCTCAGTATAGCGGAATAGTGGAGCCGGTGCAAACAAAAATAAAGCAAGACAAAAACGGCATTACCTATTATAATAAAAAAATAAAACAGACATTTTGATAAAGGGGACTAAATAAATGGAAAATATTTTTCGCGTAGCGGTTCATCAGAATGAAGACCTTGGCTACATAGAATACACAGTGGATACAAA
>JBOFWE010000308.1:0-2705 GCA_051653465.1 Selenomonadaceae bacterium
AAAAAAAAAGCAGCCTAGGCTGCTTTTAGTTTTTGTTTGATTTTCGTCGCGACAGAACACGAATTACTTTTGCTCCGGTATTTTGGATCCGGCGCAGATGAGCTGTCTTTGTCTTGATTTTTGGTTTCATGTCCTTTACGGATCCGAAGTCGCCGCGCTTTAGATAGGTCATTTTCGTTTTTTCTGGTTTGAGAACTTTACGCAAGGCTTTAGCCGCTTTTTCTGGTTGACTGGTTTCACCACACAAAAAGACATCAACGGCAGCGTATTTCAAATCAGGATACGTGTGAATCGATATGTGACCTTCTTTGAGTAAAATAAAAGCAGTGGTCTGCTGTCCGGCAAGAACTTTAATATCAGTGTTTAATACGGTAAAATTAGATGTTTCAATGACAGCGTGCAGAGACTGCTGCAATAACTCCGTATCGGTCAGTTTATTCATTTTACAATTGTACATATCGATAGTTAAATGTCTGGCAAGAAATTTCAATTTTCAAATCGCCCCTTTATATAAGTAATACCAAAGCAGTGAACGGCCAGGCTAGTAATATATCCTAATATTATAATCTATTATGCCTGCATTGTAAAGAGCAGCAGGAGAAACGTCCGGGAGATTGCAACTTAAATAAGCGCAGTTTTTCCCGTTGGATCAATTTCTTAGAGTACGGAATATTTTACTGAAAATAACAGCTTTGTATGGTAAAATAAGAAGTGTGCAAAATGTAAATAATTTATTGTGATATAGCAAATCAGAGGAGGCTGTTTTATGCAGAAGAGTATAACGCAAGTGCTGGGGATAAAATATCCTATTATACAGGGAGGTATGGCCTGGATTTCAGAAGCAAAGCTGGCTAGTGCTGTTTCTAATGCCGGTGGGGCAGGAATTATCTCTAGTGGTGGCCGGACAACAGAATATGTGAAAGAGCAGATACGTTTGGCAAGAACGCTGACCGATAAACCGTTCGGTGTCAATGTGATGCTGATGGCACCGAACAAAGAGGAAATCATTGACGTGATTTGTGAGGAAAAACCGGCATTTGTCACATTGGGAGCTGGCAATCCAGTGCCGTTTTTTGAACAGCTGAAAGCTGCCGGCGTTAAAGTTTTACCGGTTGTCCCTAACGTAAAGCTTGCGCAGCGGGTTGAAGCTGCTGGTGCTGATGCGGTTATTGTAGAAGGTATGGAAGCTGGAGGGCATATTGGTGTCTTGACTACAATGGCACTTATGACACAGGTGATTCCGGCAGTAAAAATTCCGGTAGTTGCAGCCGGTGGTTTTGCTGATGGACGAGGATTGGCTGCCGCACTGACAATGGGCGCGGCTGGAGTCCAGATTGGAACTCGTTTTTTAGTGGCTGAAGAATGTACGGTCCATGATAATATGAAGGCAAAATTGATAGAGGCCGTGGATACAGATTCTATTGTTACCGGGCAGACCCTGGGTCATGCTGTACGTGGCATAAAAAATAAATTTTCTCTGCATTTTGTTGAATTGGAAAAACAAGGAGAACCGGCAGAGGAATTGATCCGCCTGGCCACAGGAACGAATAAATTGGCAGCAGTCGATGGCGATGTTGAAAATGGTATGATGCAGGCGGGCCAGAGTCTGTTGCCACTGAAAAAAGTGGAACCAGTTAAAAAAATTATTGAGGATATCATAACGGAGGCTCGGGCTGCGATTGCTGCTGCCGGGGAAATTGAACTCTAAGCAACTGTGGTGAAATCAGAAAGCTGTCCTTTAAAGGACAGCTTTTCTTTTTATAGCTTGCTATTTACAGTATATTATTGTATTATACTAAATAGTAATATTCTTAATTAAGCTATAAGTTTGCATTTGGAGGTATACTATGAAGAAAAAATTTTTACAGGCCATCGCATTGTCCACATTGCTGCTGCTTTTGGCAGCTGGCTGCGCACGAGAACAGTTGCCAGCCAAGGCGGAGGGGACCTTTCATATTGTCACATCATTTTATCCGATGTATGTGGCAACGCTCAATATAACGAAAGGGATTGATGGGGTTAAGGTAGTAAATATGACAAAACCACAGACCGGGTGCCTGCATGATTATCAGCTTACACCGGAGGATATGAAAAAACTGGAACAGGCAGATGCTTTTGTTGTAAACGGAGCCGGAATGGAAGCTTTTTTGGACAAAGCGGCAGCTCGCCAGAAGGATATGAAAATTATAGAAGCATCAAAGGATGTTGAGCTTTTACAGGACGGGGACGAACCCAATCCGCATGTCTGGGTCAGTATAACGGCAGCAATGCAGCAAGTTGATAATATAGCCCGCCAATTGTCAGCAGCTGACCCAAAACATGCCGAGCAGTATAAAAAGAATGCAGAGGCATATAATCAAAAGTTGGCAGCGTTAAAAAATGAGATGCATGCGGCTATTGATCCCTTGCCCAACAAAAACATAGTGACTTTTCATGAAGCTTTCCCCTATTTCGCCAAGGAATTTCATCTAAATACGGTGGCGGTCATTGAACGAGAACCCGGCAGTGAGCCGACACCGCAGGAATTAGAAGCTACGGTTGCGGTAATAAAAGATCGTGGTGTAACCGCTCTCTTCGCTGAGCCGCAGTATCCGGCAGAAGCCGCGCAGACGATTGCCAAGGAAAGCGGGGCCAGAATCTATACCCTGGATCCGGTGGTAACCGGAGAGGCGGATGAAAATGCTGCTGATGCCTATATAATAGCG
>JBOFWE010000309.1:0-3519 GCA_051653465.1 Selenomonadaceae bacterium
AGCCGAAAAGCCTTCTTCATGAAGAAGTTCATCGATGGTAAAGGTACGGCCAATTACAACATTTGGCATAATTTTTACACCCAATGCTTTTAATTGGTCAATTTCATGTTTTACTATTTCTTTCGGAAGGCGGAATTGAGGAATACCATACATAAGCACACCGCCAGGAGCATGCAGAGCTTCAAAAACAGTAACATCATAGCCCATTTTAGCTAAATCGCCTGCTGCAGTGAGACCTGAAGGCCCGCTGCCTACGATGGCTACTTTTTTACCCTTTGGTTCCGCTTTAGCATTATTTATGGTATCAAGCCCTTTAATTCTAGCATAATCAGCGACAAAGCGTTCCAGACGTCCGATTGCTACCGGTTCTCCTTTGATACCCAGTATACAATTCTTTTCACACTGACTTTCCTGCGGGCAGACACGACCGCAGACAGCTGGCAAAGTATTCTTATTTTTAAGAACACGGATCGCTTCACTTAGATTTTTTTCTTTAAGAGCTTGAATGAAATCCGGAATATCAACATTTACCGGACACCCCTGCACACAACGAGGATTTTTACAATTCAAACAACGCTCAGCTTCATCTATAGCGGTATCTATTAAATAACCTAAAGCAACTTCATCAAAGTTTTTATTTCTGACTTCTGCCGCTTGTTCCGGCATTTTATTTCTTAGTCCTCCAAGCATTTGCAATGACCTCCGCATCCATATTCCAAAGATTCCTGACCTTTGTACATTTGTTGTCGTTGTACCAAATTTGCGAAGTCTACGAGATGCGCGTCAAATTCTGGGCCGTCAACACAAGCAAATTTATTATCGTCACCAACTTTTACACGGCAACCCCCACACATACCTGTTCCATCAACCATAATAGTATTAAGACTAGCTACAGTTGGAACTTTGTAAGGTCTTGTTGTTTCAGCAACATTTTTCATCATGATAACAGGACCGATTGCCAGCACCATTCCAGGCATATTGCCACTTTCAAGCATTTTTTTAAGAGGATCTGTAACAAAGCCTTTTTGCCCAGCACTGCCATCATCTGTTGTAATAATGATTTCGTCACTTATAGCTGCCATTTTATCTTCAAAAATTATGAGTTCTTTATTACGTGCACCTATTATTGAAATAACCTTGTTACCGGCTTCTTTTAGTGCTCTGGCTATAGGATATACCGGAGCCACACCTATGCCACCGCCGACACAAACAACTGTGCCGAAATTCTCAATGTGAGAAGGCATCCCAAGCGGGCCCACAATATCTAGTATTTCGTCATTCTCGCTAAAAGTTTCACAGAGATGTTTCGTTGTATTACCTACCGCTTGTACAATCATGGTAATTGTGCCTTGCTTACGGTCAAAATCAGCAATAGTAAGAGGAATTCTTTCACTTTCTTCTTCTGTACGAATAATGACAAATTGACCAGGCTGGCACTTGTGAGCGACTAGTGGAGCTTCCACAATGAATTCGTATACTTGTGGAGCAAGATTTATTTTTTTGAGGATTTTTGCCAAATTATTCCACTCCTAGAAATTTATTTAGTTAAGCGTAAGCCGCATTTATTTGCTTCCGCGTAAACTTTCTCTTCATCGATAGTTAAAAGGACACCATGTTCCATCAACACTCTGCCATTTACTATTACAGTATCAGCATCTGATGCATTTGCAGCGTAAACAAAAAGCGATGTTCTGTCATGGCGGGGATACCAGTAAGGTTTATTCATGTCATAAAGAACCAAATCGGCCTTTTGACCTACCTTTATCTCCCCTACATCAGTAAACCCTAAGGCAATTGCACCTTGCTTTGTAGCAAGATTCAAAGCTTGTTTTGCCGGTATAATCAATGGATCGCTTTTATTATTTTTATGCAGCATTGCTGCTAAACGAGTTTCTTCGAGCAGATCAAGATTGTTATTGCTGGAAGTACCGTCTGTACCAAGACCAACAACGAGGCCGGCAGCAAGCATTTCCGGTACAGGAGCAATACCGCTTGCGAGTTTCAAGTTGCTTTGGGGATTATGAGCAATACGCACTTTTTTAGTTTTCATTATCTCGATATCCGCCGCTGTGACATGAACGCAGTGTGCTGCAAGCGTTCCCAGGTCAAATAGCCCAATACTGTTCATTAGAGCAATTGGTGTCATTCCGTGTTCACGTTCACACTCTCGCACTTCGTAATCTGTTTCACTCAAATGCATATGTATTTCTGCTCCCAATCTGGAAGCTTCTTCAATAATCCGCTTTAAATACTCAACGGGGCAAGTATAAGGGGCATGAGGTCCGAACATTACTCTGATACGGCCATCGGCCTGTCCGTGCCAGTTGTTGTATAAGTCAATGCTTTCCGTAAGTTTTTCAGCAGCATCAGGAACGACACCAATCATGCCGCGCGAAAGTGAAGCTCTGATGCCAGTCTCCTGAACGGCTTCTGCTACCCTATCCATAAAGAAATACATATCGGCAAAAGTAGTAGTTCCTGATTTAAGCATTTCAATGATGGCCAGTTTTGTTCCCCAGTAAACATCATCGCCTGTAAGATTTGCTTCTGCCGGCCAGATTTTGTTCTGTAGCCAATCCATTAGGAGCATATCATCCGCATAGCTTCTCAAAAGAGTCATTGCCGCATGCGTATGGGTATTAACCATGCCTGGTACTGCAATAAAGTTTTTGCCATCAAGGACATAGGCATTATCATACCCTGTTGGAATCTCCTTGCCGATATAAGAAATATTCTGATTTTGTATTCCTATATTGAATATTTCGTTATTATTTTCAGATATAATTTCAACATTTTTAATCAAAATTGCTGACATTGTTTATTCCTTGCCTCCTTGCCTCTTGCTGTAGTGTTCAGTATAAAAATTTCTAAGTAATTTAATGTCATTTGGTGGCAAAGGAAAGCTCTCGCCCACTGATGCAGTGATACAATAAACATGTGCTGATTTCTCAACTATTTCCGCTACAATTAATGCTTCATCCAAGCTTTTGCCACAACTCACGGCTCCATGATTTGCCAATAATACAGCATTTGATGAGCCGATAGCTTCTACAGCATTATCTGCTAAATCCCTAGTCCCAGCCAATGCATATCTTGCAACTTTTATTGCTCCTCCGGAAATCTGGGCTGTATCTTCCAGTAATGGAGGTATTTGTCTGTGCATTGCGGCACAAGCGCTGGCATAAATACTATGGGTATGTATTACTGCATTATACATAGGATATTTCCTGTAAAGAGCGAGATGCAAAAGCAATTCAGATGAAGGAATACCTGCCCCGGCTAATTTTACGCCGTCAGAATTGACAATTATAATATCATCTTCCATAAGAAGCTCATACGGACGCCCTGATGGTGTGATTGCATAGCTATCTTTGTCAATTCTTATACTTATGTTGCCCCAAGAACCGGCAACCAAGTTCTTTTCAAGAAGCTTAAGGCCAGTTTCAATAATAGATTTACGCACATCAGCAATCTTAACTTCCTGCATTTTGCTGCATCCCCTTTATTCTTGATTTAAAT
>JBOFWE010000310.1:0-1545 GCA_051653465.1 Selenomonadaceae bacterium
CCCTGAATGTTATTGTCTTTGTCCAGCGAATCCTCCGCTTTGCAAAGCCATTCCTTGGCTGCTTTAATATGATTTTTCAGCCGTTTTTTTCTTTCTGACATCCAGGTCAACCTCCCTCCGCATCTTCCCATTATCTATAATCCATCTGAACGTCCATTTCATGACAAGCGATATACCGGCAAAATCCGGCAAAATACAATTATTTTATCTGATTTTCGGCATTTTATCCCTTATGATCACCTGTTTTCATGCCAATCATATTACCAATGCTGCATAAACTTGGACATCATCCCCCGTATTCGGCGAATCCCCGTCTTCTGCAGCCGATATATATGAGCCGTGCTCACTTCCAATGTTTCGGCAACGGTCTTAACTTCTTTTTGTTCTAGATACACACTGTTTATAACCAAACGTTCTTTTTGCGGCAACCGTGCCAAAGCTGCTTGAAGTTGTTGCGTTAAAATACTATTTTCAGCCTGTTCCGGCAATGACGGTGCTAGGTCCACCAGCTCCGCGTCGGCTCCCGTTCGTTCATAGGACCCATTTATGCCATCTATACAGGCGATATCAGCTCCGCCCTCTTTTTTGACAAAATTCAGCATCCGGCCTCGTATACGATGGACAGCATACAGGCTAAAGGCCGCCCCCCGCTGATAATCATAATTTTCCACCGCTTCAATCAACCCAATGGTACCCTCTTGGACAATGTCCATAATATTGTCCATAAGGCGAAACTGCATAGCCTGCTTAAAAACCAAGGGCTGATAAGATTCAATTAAAATCCGCCGCGCTTCGCGGTCCTCCCGATCTTTATATGCTTGCCATAAACCTTGTTCCGTTGCTAAATCCAATGTTTTAATTTTCTTTAATTCTTCAACATATCTTTTTAAGTCCATGCATTTCACCTCTTTTCGTTTTAAAATTTAAACCGTGCTTCAATTCCCATAATATATTTGTTGTCATTATCTACTGACCCTGTAATCCCAATCCTGTCACTTACATCATATTGTACTGTCACCTTGTTTTTATTATACCCTATTCCTCTGGTATATTTCAGCATATATTTATCACTGATATACTTCCCAATCTCGACATTATATACTTCTTTGTTTGAAGCAACGCCGGTTTCTTCTGACAACACCTGTGTCGTATCACGCACAATATTGAATTCATCCACCTGCATTGCATTGCGCACAATACTGTCAACCGCACTGAGAAAACTCATCCTGAGCCCAATATCGACAATATTGCTCAATTCAGATGAGTTTTCTGTTGCCGTCCCCGCACGATAATTACTGCGGAATGTCAACAGCTGCAAAATTTCAGAATCGCTCATATTTGAGTCCGAGCTAAGCTTCGTTGTCATCTTGTCCACTGGCCCATCAAGATTAAAGTAGATACGCGACCGATCAATCTTTGTATCGGCAGTCAGGTGAATCATGGGTAAAAATGAATTGACTTGCGTAAAATATGCCGCCCCTTCCCGAACATCAAACACTGTTTTTAAATAGTTAATCTTCCCGCGAGTAACTTCTATTGTACCTG
>JBOFWE010000311.1:0-1839 GCA_051653465.1 Selenomonadaceae bacterium
CCATGTGCTAAAATCCACACTCACGTATTAGTCCGGTTTTTCTTCTTCGGCTCAGGGAGTTCCTCATACATTGCCGTAAACAATTGCTCCATAAATTCCCTGTTGTCTATGTCCGTCACCAAAACCATATCTTTTGCCCCGTCGCAGGGTGGCTCGAGCGGCGCATCGAGAAGCATTCGCCTTACACTTTCCACCGGTTTTACAAGCAAACGATCATCACAGACATAAGCTGCAATTTTCCCCCGATAATAAATGATATACTCCCCCATCATCTGCCGGTATTCAATTTCCGATAATCCCGTTAACTGTTCCAGTATAAAATTTAAATATTCTATTTTAGTTGCCATCCTTTTATCCCTCCCCAAAAGAACCAATTTCAATTAAAGTAGCCTCTGGATCCGCAAAACAGCAGGTGCATTCTCCCCATGATTCTCTTGTCGGCGGCATCACCACCCGCGCACCTGATTTCACCAGCATCGTCTACCATAATTCCAAAGCCATCTAATCTCATTTTCCGGTGTCCCTTATCTCTTCTATTAATTTCAGGAATCTTTTTTCATTAGGTATCTCGTTGGTAACATAGTTCCCCTTATAAAACATGGCAAAGTTTGTCCAGGCGACCGGAGCATTCTGGGTTTTTTCCTTGCTGTCTAATTTAATTACTGTAAACTGCATATTATTCTCTATGGAACACTGCTCTAGTATTGGTATGTATTTTACTGTAAACGGACAGCCATCGGTATAATAGACAGACACCCCAGGCAAATCGCTTTTTGCTGTTTTTGCACATTCTTTCCATTTAGGAATCTGCGCCTGCGGCGTAAAGGGTAAATACAGCAGCTCATAAAAGGGTGCTGCCTTGTCGGCTAACCGAAACCCCTTGTGAGCAAGATATTGGGGATCTGATAAAAACGGTTTCTTTTTAGCAGAAGAAATCACGGTAATTCCAGCTTTTCCTTGCTGTCTGGCATCCTCAATGCATTTGCCCAGCAAATCATTCGCATATCCATGGCCCTTACACGAACCTGACACCCAGAAACAATTTATATGCATGTAATTATCGGCCTGAATCGGAACCCATGCACTTTCAGCCGGAATATACTCAATAAAGCATTTCCCCCTGATATCTCCTTTTAGAAACACCAGGCCTTCCTCCATCCGGTTTCTGAGCCACTCTTTTTTTGCCATCACCTCTGGCGATTTATTGCTTGCTATTGCGCAGCAGATATGTTTTTTGTCTATATTTTCTTTGGTAAGCTGTATATATTCCATCGCAAATACTTCTCCTTCATTTTTCCTATGAATTCCTTTCGGTCACAATAAATATATCATGCAAAACACGATAACTCTATGTCATGTTTATTATAATCTTTTTAAATTTGACATCTGGCAAAGCTTCCTCGTATAATGAATTTACATTTTTTAACAAGAACACCGTATGAAAACTTGTTAGCTTCACGATTCCCAGGCAGCACAGACCATTTGAATCAAGCCCGCAAAAAACTAAACCATAAGGAGAAGTTCAATGAATATTCAATTCGAACGCGCTTCATTAGAAGATGCCGACATTCTGATTTCTGTCCAGAATAAAAGTTTTTACTCGGATTTCATCAAGTACGGTGTTTGCCCGGGGTACAATCGCACGCATGATCACATGGCGGAAAGAATATCCCAGAATCATGTTTACAAGATACTTTGCAATGGCATTGTCATTGGCGATATCGCCGTAAGAGATAATGCCCATGGAGACTACTATTTAGGCTGCATTTGTATCCTTCCTGCTTATGAAAACAAGGGAATTGGGCAGTCCGCCATGAATTTCATTGACAGTTGCTTTCC